>JANZZL010000068.1 GCA_026419405.1 Paracoccaceae bacterium
CGCGCGCGCGCCCCCGCCGGCATCCGCGCGCGCGTCATCCGCCGCGCCGCCGTGCCGCCGGGGCGCCTCGGCGGCGGCGATGCGCCGCACACCCGGCACTCCCCGGCGGCGCGGCACCCCGCTGCCGCGCGCCTCGGGCGCCCGCCGCCGCGGCATCCTCGCCATCCCTGCGCGATGCAGGTGAAGCGGGGCACCGGCGCGGTCTCCGTTCCGGGCATCCCGTCGAGGTCGATCGGCCCGGCCGCCGGCCGCCCTCCCGCCGCCCGCGCCCGGCCCGCGCCCCGTCTCCCGCCGCCCGCGCCCAGCCCGCGCCCCGTCTCCCGCCGCCCCGTCCCTCCACACCCCTTCCGCCGGCGGCGCCACCGTGCCAGTCTGGCCGGCGAGGGAGGCCCCGATGTCCGTCCGCCTCTGCGTCTTCGACGCCTACGGCACGCTTCTCGACGTGGCCGCCGCCGCGCGCGAGGCCGCTGCCGCGCCGGGCGGCGCGGCGCTCGCCGGCCTCTGGCAGGGGCTCGCCGCCGACTGGCGGGCGAAGCAGCTCGCCTACACCTGGCTCCGCGCGGCGATGGGCGCCCATGCCGACTTCTGGCAGGTCACGCAGGATGCGCTCGACTGGGCGCTCGAGGCGCGCGGTCTGGCCGGCGACGCCGCGCTCCGCGACCGCCTGCTCGCGCTCTACCGCCGCCTGCCCGCCTTCGCGGAGGTGCCCGCCGTGCTCGCCGCGCTGCAGGCCCGCGGCCATGCGCTCGCGATCCTCTCGAACGGCACGCCGGCGATGCTCGCCGAGGCGCTCGCCTCGGCCGGCATCGCGGGGCATCTCGACGCCGTGCTCTCGGTCGAGGCGGCCGGCGTCTTCAAGCCCGCCCGCGCGGTCTACGATCTCGTCGGCGCGCGCTTCGGCACCGCGCCGGAGGAGGTGCTCTTCGTCTCGGCGAACGGCTGGGACGCCGCCGCGGGCGCGCACTACGGCTTCGTCACGGCCTGGGTGAACCGCGCCGGCGAACCGCCGGACCGGCTGCCCGCCCGGCCGCACCATGTCCTGCCTGACCTCTCGGGCCTGCCCGACCTTGCAGGGGCCGCCTGATGCCGCGCTTCACCACCTGGGACGGGCTCACGCTGCACTACGAGGACACGGGCGCGGGGCTGCCGCTCCTCTGCCTTCCCGGCCTGACGCGCACCACGCGCGATTTCGACTACCTCGCCCCGCACCTGCCGCCGCTGCGGCTGATCCGGCTCGACTACCGCGGCCGCGGCCAGTCCGACTGGGCGGCCGACCCGATGTCCTACACCGTGCCGAACGAGGCGTCGGACGTGCTCATGCTGCTCGACCACCTCGGGCTGCGGCAGGCGGCGATCCTCGGCACCTCGCGCGGCGGGCTGATCGGCATGATGCTGGCGGCCACCGCCAGGGACCGGCTTCTGGGGCTTGCGCTCAACGACGTGGGCCCGGTGATCGAGCCGCGCGGGCTCGAGCGGATCCGCGACTACGTCGGCCGCAACCCCGCGGCGCGCACCCTCGCCGAGGCGGCGGCCGCGATGCCGCGCCACAACCCCGGCATGACCGACGTGCCACCGGAGCGCTGGCTCGAGGAGGCGCGGCACTTCTACGTCGAGGCGGGCGACCGGCTGCGCATCAACTACGACCCCGGCCTGCGCGAGGCCTTCCTTGCCGGGCTCGACGGACCGCCGGCCGACCTCTGGCCGCTGTTCGAGGCCTGCGCGGGCCTGCCGCTCGCGCTGATCCGGGGCGCGAACTCCGACCTGCTTTCGGCCGCCACCGCCGCCGAGATGCGCCGCCGCCGCCCCGACATGGTCTTCGCCGAGGTGCCGGGGCGGGCGCATGTCCCCTTCCTCGACGAACCCGAGAGCCTGGCCGCGATCCGCGCCTGGCTCGCGCTGCTGCCGGGCGGCGCCGGACCCGGCGGGGGCGGGCGGGGCGGGCGTGGGCGGGGACGGGGGCCCGGCTGACGGGGCCGGCCGAAGCGGTCCGGCCGCCCCGGCGGCGCCCCGGGCCGGTGCGTTAACCCCTTGCCGCCGCCCGGGGCGCGTGCATCGGCGGTGCACGGATGTCATACGCGAGTCATACGGATGTCACAGGCACCGTGCGCGGCTCCGGGGCGGCGTTAACCACGCCGGACGCCGCGGCAACCGAAAGGCAACCCTTGCCCTCGGGCGCCGCCCGCGCTTCACTGCCGGCACCCTGCCGGAGCACGCCCCATGGACATCGCGATGATCGAGGCCGCCGCCCGCCGGCTTCAGGGCCGTGCGCGCCCAACCCCCTTGCTTTCCTCGCCTTTTCTTGACGCGGTCGCGGGCCGGCGGGTGCTGGTGAAGGCCGAATGCCTCCAGCACACGGGCTCATTCAAGTTCCGCGGCGCCTGGTCGGCGATCTCGGCGCTCGCTGCGGCAACCCGCGCGAAAGGGGTGCTGGCCTATTCCTCGGGCAACCACGCCCAGGGCGTGGCCGAGGCCGCGCGCCTGCACGGCGTCCCCGCGGTCATCGTCATGCCCTCCGACGCGCCGCGGCTGAAGATCGAGAACACCCGGGCGCTCGGCGCCGAGGTGGTGCTCTACGACCGCGCCGGCGGGGAGGACCGCGAGGCGATCGGCGCCGCGATCGCGGCCGAACGGGGGCTGACGCTCGTCAGGCCCTACGACGAGCCCGAGGTGATCGCCGGCCAGGGCACGGTCGGGCTCGAGATCGCCGCCCAGGCGGCGGCCGAGGGGGTGACGCGGGCGGATGTGCTCGTCTGCTGCGGCGGCGGGGGGCTGACCTCGGGCATCGCGCTCGCGCTCGCCGCGAGGGCGCCGGGCCTGCGCGCCCGGCCGGTGGAACCCGAGGGCTTCGACGATGTCGCCCGGTCGCTGGCGGCGGGGCGCATCCTCGCCAATGCCGCCGGGACGGGCAGCCTCTGCGACGCGATCCTGACCCCCGCGCCGGGCCAGCTCACCTTCCCGATCATGGCCGCGCACTGCGGGCCGGGCCTCGCCGTCTCCGACGCCGAGGCGTTGCGGGCGATGGCGCAGGCCTTCCTCAGGCTCAAGCTCGTGCTCGAACCCGGCGGGGCGGTGGCGCTGGCCGCCGCGCTGTTCCGCCCCGGCGCGGTCGAGGGCGAGGCGGTGATCGTGGTGGCCTCGGGCGGCAACGTCGATCCGCCGGTGTTCCGCCAGGCGCTCGACCTCTGCGGCTGACCCCGCCCGCCCGGCCGCGCGCCGGCGGGGCGCGCGGTTGACGCCGCCCCGGCCCGGGGCCAATCTGGCCGCGAGGGAGGCGACATGCGCACCCAGGTCTGCATCATCGGCGGCGGCCCCTCCGGCCTCCTTCTGTCCCAGCTCCTGCACCTGTCGGGGATCGACAGCGTCGTGCTCGAGCGCCACCCCCGCGACCGCGTGCTGAGCCGGATCCGCGCGGGCGTGCTGGAATGGGGCACGGTGGAGATGCTGGAGAAGGCCGGCGCCGCGCGCCGGATGCAGGCGGAGGGCTTCCCCCATTCGGGCATCCGCCTGGCCGCCCGCAATCGCGGATTCCGCATCGATTTCAACGACCTGATCGGCCGCCGGATCATGGTCTACGGGCAGACGGAGGTGACGCGCGACCTCTATGCGGCGCGCGACGCGGCCGGGGGGCGGATCGTGCACGAGGCCCAGGGCGCGGCGCTGCACGACCTCGGCGACAGGCCCTATGTCACCTACGTCCGGAACGGCACCGAACACCGGGTGGACTGCGACTTCATCGCCGGCTGCGACGGCTTCCACGGCGTCAGCCGCGCCTCGGTGCCGAAGGCGGCGCTGCGCCGCTTCGAGCGGGTCTATCCCTTCGCCTGGCTCGGCGTGCTGTCGCGGACGCCTCCGGTCTCCGAGGAGCTGATCTACGCCAACCACCCGCGCGGCTTCGCGCTCTGCTCGATGCGCAACGACACGCTGAGCCGCTACTACATCCAGGTGCCCGCCGACGACCCGATCGGGAAGTGGACCGACGCCGCCTTCTGGGACGAGCTGCGCCGCCGCCTGCCGCAGGAGGCCGCCGAAAGCCTGGTGACCGGGGCGAGCATCGAGAAGTCCATCGTGCCGCTGCGCTCCTTCGTGGCCGAGCCGATGCAGCACGGCCGGCTGTTCCTGGTGGGCGATGCCGCCCATATCGTGCCGCCGACCGGCGCCAAGGGCCTCAACCTCGCGGTGAGCGACGTCTTCTACCTGCACGAGGCCCTCGCGGCGTTCTACGAGGGCGACCGGCTCGCGCCCGAGCGCTACTCCGACCGCGCGCTGGCGCGGGTGTGGCAGGCGACCCGCTTCTCCTGGTGGATGACGTCGCTGCTGCACCGCTTTCCCGACACCGACGACTTCGGCCAGCGCATCCAGGAGGCCGAACTCGCCCATCTCGAACGCTCGGCCGCGGCCCGGACCCAGCTTGCCGAGAACTACACGGGGCTGCCCTACTGATGCGGATCGCCGATCTGGGAGACGTTCTCATCCACTACGCCGACGAGGGCGAGGGCGCGCCCGTCGTCTTCGCCAACTCGCTCGGCACCGACTTCCGGCTCTGGGACGCGGTGCTGCCCCTCCTGCCGCGGGGGCTCAGGGTCATCCGCTACGACAAGCGCGGGCACGGCCTCTCCTCCTGCCCGCGCGCGCCCTATTCGATGGGCGCACTGGTCGCCGATGCCGAGCGGCTGCTCGATCACCTCGGCGTGAAGGACTGCGTCTTCGTCGGCCTCTCGATCGGCGGCATGATCGCGCAGGGGCTGGCGGTCAAGCGCATGGACCAGGTCCGCGCCATGGTCCTGTCGAACACCGCCGCCAGGATCGGCACCCGCGAGACCTGGGACGAGCGCATCGCCGCCGTCCGCGCCGGCGGCATCGAGCCGATCGCCGACGCGGTGATGGAGCGCTGGTTCTCGAAACCCTTCCGCGCCACGCCCGAGCTGCAGCTGTGGCGGAACATGCTGGTGCGCCAGCCGGCCGAGGGCTATGCGGGCTGCTGCGCGGCCATCGCCGGCACCGACTTCTGCGCGACGACCGCATCGCTCACGCTGCCGACGCTCGCCATCGCCGGAAGCGAGGACGGCTCCACCCCGCCCGACCTGGTGCGCGAGACGGCCGGGCTGGTGAAGGGCGCGCGCTTCCAGCTGATCCGCGGGGCCGGGCACCTTCCTTGCGTCGAGAAGCCCGAGGAATACGCTGCCGTGCTGACCGCCTTCCTGAGGGACATCGGCCACGTCTGAGCAGGCCCGGACCGGCCCCGCGGACGGGGCGGCGCCCGGTGGCGCGGCGGGCGCGGGGGTGCGCCCGCGGCTCGCCGTCGGCTTCATCCTGACGACGCTCGCGATCGACGCGATGGGGATCGGCCTGATCCTGCCGGTGATGCCCGACCTGCTGCGGGACCTCACCGGCGGCAGCCTGGCCGAGGCGGCGCTCTGGGGCGGGCTGCTCACCACGGCCTTCGCCGTGATGCAGTTCCTCTTCGGCCCGACGCTCGGCGCGCTCTCCGACCGCTTCGGGCGCCGGCCCGTGCTGCTCGTCTCGCTCCTCGTGATGGCGGCCGACTATCTGGTGATGGCGCTCGCCGGCACCGTCTGGCTGCTGCTTGCCGCCCGCCTCGTCGGCGGCATCACGGCGGCGACCCACGCCACCGCCACCGCCTGGATCGCCGACATCTCGCGCCCCGAGGAGAAGGCGGCCCGCTTCGGCCTGGCCGGCGCCGCCTTCGGGCTCGGCTTCGTGCTCGGGCCGCTGGCGGGCGGCCTGCTGTCGGAATTCGGCACCCGCGCGCCGTTCTGGGCCGCGGCGGGGCTTGCGCTTCTCAACCTGGGGCTCGGCTGGGCGGTGCTGCGCGAGACGGTGACCGGCCGGATCCGCCGCGCCTTCGACTGGCGCCGCGCCAACCCCTTCGGCGCCTTCCGCCAGATGGGCCGGCTGCCCGGCGTGCAGCGGATGCTGCTGCTTGTCTTCCTCTACGAATTCGCCTTCCTCGTCTACCCGGCCACCTGGGCCTACTTCACCGCCGCCCGCTTCGGCTGGGAGGCGCGCACCATCGGCCTTTCGCTCGCCGCCTTCGGCATCGCGGTGGCGCTGGTGCAGGGCGGGCTGATCCGGCTGGTGCTGCGGCGCCTCGGCGAGGCGGGGACGGTGCTCTGGGGCATCTCGTTCAACGCCTGCGCCTTCCTCTTCCTCGCGCTGGTCGGCAACGGCACGGTCGCCTTCGTCTTCACCCCGCTGACCGCGCTCGGCGCGGTGGTCACCCCGGCGCTCATGGGGCTGATGTCGCGCAGGGTGCCCGACGACGCGCAGGGCGAACTCCAGGGCCTCGTCGCCTCGGCCCGGGCGGTGGCGACGATCCTCTCGCCGCCGGTGATGACCGGCGTCTTCGCCGCCTTCACCGCGCCCGGCGCGCCGGTGCACCTGCCGGGGGCGGCGTTCCTGCTCTCGATGGCGCTGATGGTCGCTTGCGGGCTGGTCCATGTCGCGCATCTTCGCGCGGCCCGACCGGGCTGACCACAGGCTCCGCCCGAAAGGGAGAACCGTCCATGCCCAGGGTCCGCGCCGCCGTCTGCCACGAATTCGGGAAACCCCTCGTGATCGAGGAGGTCGCGCTGCGCGCCCCCGGCCCCGGCGAGGTCGAGGTCACGCTCGCCGCCTGCGCGATCTGCTACTCCGACATCTCCTTCATCGACGGCGGCTGGGGCGGCACGCTGCCGGCGGTCTACGGCCACGAGGCCTCGGGCCATGTCTCGGCGCTCGGCCCCGGCGTGACCGGGTTCGCCGAGGGTGATCCGGTGATCGTCACCCTGCTCAGGGCCTGCGGCACCTGCCCCTCCTGCGCCACCGGCCATCCCGCCACCTGCGAAACCCCCTACGACCGCGACCGCGGGCCGCTTGCCACGCTCTCGGGGGGCACGCTGCACCACGGGCTCAAGACCGGCGCCTTCGCCGAGCGGGTGGTGGTCCATGCCTCGCAGATCGCGCGGATCCCCGCGACCGTGCCGATGGACGCGGCCGCGCTCCTCTCCTGCGGGGTGATCACCGGGATCGGGGCGGTGGTGAACACCGGCCGGGTGCGCCCCGGCGAGGTGGTGGTGGTGATCGGCGCGGGCGGCGTGGGTCTCAACGCGATCCAGGGCGCGCGGATCGCCGGCGCCGCCCGGATCGTCGCGGTGGACATGACCGAGGCCAAGCTCGCCGCCGCGCGCGCGTTCGGCGCGACCGACGGCGTGCTCGCCACCGACCCGAAGCCCTGGGAGCGGGTGCGCGAGGCTGCGGGGCGGCTCGCCGACGCGGTCTTCGTCACCGTGGGCGCGATCCCCGCCTTCGACAGCGCGCCGCGCTACCTCGCCCCGCGCGGGCGGATGGTGATGGTGGGCATGCCCCATTCCGGCGCCATGGCGCGCTACGAACCGGTGGTGGTCGCCGCGCTCGCCCAGGGCATGATCGGCTCGGTCATGGGCGATACGGTGCTCGCCCGCGACATCGGCTGGATGTGCGACCTCTACGCCCAGGGCAGGCTGAAGCTCGACGAGCTGATCTCGGGCCGCTGGCGGCTCGAGGAGATCAACGAGGCGATCGCCGACACCCGCACCGGCGCCGCGCGCCGCAACGTCATCCTGTTCTGACCCCCCGCCCGGAAACCGCTCCCCCCTTCATCCTGTCGCAAATACTCTCGGGGGGTCCGGGGGGCAGACAGCCCCCCGGCCTCCGCCACCGGAGACCCGCCGATGCGCCTGAAGGACCTCGAGATCTTCGTCGTCGCGCCGCCCGCCCCCGGCTGGGGCGGCCGCTACTGGATCTTTCCCAAGATCGTCACCGACGACGGAATCGCCGGCTACGGCGAATGCTACGCCGCGGCCGTGGGCCCCGAGGCGATGCGCGCCGTCATCACCGACGTCTTCGAGCGGCACATGGCGGGCGAGAGCCCCGAGAACATCGAGCTGATGTTCCGCCGCGCCTATTCCTCGGGTTTCACCCAGCGCCCCGATCCGACGGTGATGGGCGCCTTCTCGGGGCTCGAGATCGCCTGCTGGGATATCCTCGGCAAGGCGCGGGGCCGGCCGGTCTGGGCGCTTCTGGGCGGGCGGATGAACGACCGGCTGCGCTCCTACACCTACCTCTACCCCGAGGGCGACGAGGACCACGCCCGCTTCTGGACCGACCCCGACATGGCCGCCGAGGCGGCGGCGCGAAACCTCGCGCGCGGCTTCACCGCGCTGAAGTTCGACCCCGCCGGCCCCTACACGATCCGCACCGGCCACATGCCGGCGATGTCCGACATCACCCGCTCGGTCGCCTTCTGCCGGGCGATCCGCGAGGCGGTGGGCGACCGCGCCGACCTGCTGTTCGGCACGCACGGACAGTTCTCGGTGCCCGGCGCGATCCGGCTCGGCCAGGCGCTCGAGCCCTGGTCCCCTCTCTGGTACGAGGAGCCGGTCCCGCCCGACGACATCCCCGGCATGGCCGAGGTCGCCCGCGCGGTGCGGGTGCCGGTGGCCACCGGCGAGCGGCTGACGACCAAGGCCGAGTTCGCGCTGGTGCTGAAGCTCGGCGCGGCGCGCATCCTCCAGCCCGCGCTCGGGCGGGCGGGCGGCATCTGGGAGGCGCGCAAGATCGCGGCGCTGGCCGAGACCTGGGGCGCCGAGATGGCCCCGCATCTCTACGCCGGCCCGGTGGAATGGGCGGCCAACATCCACCTCGGGACGGCGATCCCGAACCTGCTGATGCTCGAGACGATCGAGGCCGGCGGCGGCGCCTTCCACCAGGCGCTGACCGGGCACCGCCTGCGCTGGGAGGAGGGCTTCATCCTGCCGCCCGAGGAGCCCGGCCTCGGCATCGCCTTCGACGAGGCGCTGGCACGGGCGCACCCCTACACCGGGCGCCGGCTGCATCTGGAGATGCAGGAGGCGCCCTGCGACTATGCGCGCGGCAACCGCTTCCTGGGCGGGGCGCCGCCGGAGTGACGCCATGCGGGCGCGCGTCGCCGCCGGCCGGGCCGGTCTCGATTCCCCCGTCCGGCCGTGCTATATGAAGGGCATGTCGATGCAATGCGACCGGCCGGGGCGCAGAGGCGCCGCAGCGGCCGGCTTTCGTGTGCAGAGGGAGCGGCGCTCGGGAAGGTGCGCCGGGGCTGAATGAAGACTGTGACAGCGTTCGAGACGCCCTTGCCTGCGGCCTGCGGGGCCGCGGCGGCTGCGCCCGACACGCGCGACATGGCCGAGAGCGCGGCCGAGGCCGCACGCTTCCTCAAGGCGCTGAGCCACGAGGGTCGGCTGATGATCCTCTGCCACCTCAGCGCCGGCGAGAAGTCGGTGACCGAGCTCGAGCAGCTCCTCGGGTCGCGGCAGGCCGCGGTCAGCCAGCAGCTCGCGCGGCTGAGGCTCGAGGGCCTCGTGACCTGCCGCCGCGACGGCAAGGCGATCTACTATGCGCTCGCCGACGAGCGCGCGCGGCGCACCATCGGGCTGATGTACGACCTCTTCTGCTCGGGCGGCTGACCGGCCGGCGCGCCGCCGGTCCGCCGGCCCCGATCCTACGACCATTGGCCAATTTCGCCACCGGGGGGGTGCCCGAATAATGCGCCTGCCGGGCCGCGGAGTCGCGGGCCGATGTCGTATCGACGACGGAGGGAGGAGACCCAATGAACCGCTTCGTGGCCGCCGTTGTGGCGGCGCTGCTGGCCGGCGGATCGGCGCAGGCGCAGGTGACCGAGGAGATGCTGGCCAATGACCAGGCATCGACCGGCGACGTCCTGACCAACGGCATGGGGCGCGACCTGCAGCGCTACAGCCCGCTCGACATCCTCAACCGCGACAACGTGAAGAACCTGGTGCCGGTCTGGGCCTTCAGCCTCGGTGGCGAGAAGCAGCGCGGGCAGGAGACGCAGCCGCTGATCTACGACGGGATGATGTACATCACCGGCTCCTACTCGCGGCTCTACGCGATCGACCTGGCCACCGGCAACGAGGTCTGGCAGTACGATGCGCGCCTGCCCGAGGGCATCCTGCCCTGCTGCGACGTGATCAACCGCGGCGCGGCGATCTACGGCGACAAGATCTACTTCGGCACGCTCGATGCGCGCATGGTCGCGCTGAACCTCAAGACCGGCGATGTCGTCTGGAACAGGAAGATCGACGACTACAAGGCCGGCTACAGCTATACCGCCGCGCCGCTGATCGTGGACGGCAAGGTGATCCACGGCGTCTCGGGCGGCGAGTTCGGCATCGTCGGCCGGGTGGACGCGCTCGATGCCGAGACGGGCGAGCGGATCTGGTCGCGCCCGGTGATCGAGGGGCACATGGGCGAGCTGAACGGCCAGCCCTCGACGATGACCGGCACGCTGAACGCCACCTGGCCGGGCGACATGTGGAAGACCGGCGGCGGGGCCACCTGGCTCGGCGGCTCCTACGACATCGAGACCGACACCATCGTCTTCGGCACCGGCAACCCGGCGCCCTGGAACTCCTGGCTGCGCAACGCCGGCACGCCGACCGAGGGCAACGCGGGCGACAACCTCTACGCCGCGAGCCGCCTCGGGCTCGACCCCGACACCGGCGAGATCAAGTGGTACTTCCAGACCACCCCGCGCGAGGGCTGGGACTACGACGGGGTGAACGAGGTCGTGGCCTATACCGACCGCGCCGGCAACAAGCGCTGGGCCACCGCCGACCGCAACGGCTTCTTCTACGTGCTCAACCGCGAGGACGGCGCCTTCGTCTCGGCCGTGCCCTTCGTCAGGGACATCACCTGGGCCTCGGGCATCGACGAGACCGGCCGGCCGATCTTCGTGGAGGAGAACCGCCCGAGCGATCCGGCCGCCTCGGCCGACGGCCAGAAGGGCGAGACGATCTTCGCCGTTCCCTCGTTCCTGGGCGGCAAGAACTGGATGCCGATGGCCTTCAGCCAGCGCACCGGCAACTTCTACGTGCCCTCCAACGAGTGGGGGATGGACCTCTGGAACGAGGCGATCACCTACAAGCAGGGCGCGGCCTACCTCGGCGCGGGCTTCACCATCAAGCCGCTGTTCGAGGACTATATCGGCAGCCTCAAGGCGATCGACCCCGACACCGGCGAGATCAAGTGGGAATACCGCAACCCGGCCCCGCTCTGGGGCGGCGTGATGGCCACCGCCGGCGGGCTGGTCTTCACCGGCACGCCCGAGGGTCTGTTCCTCGCGCTCGACGACGAGACCGGCGAGGTCCTGTGGTCGTTCCAGACCGGCTCGGGCATCGTCGGCCAGCCGGTGACCTGGGAGCAGGACGGCGAGCAGTATGTCGCGGTCGTCTCGGGCTGGGGCGGGGCGGTCCCGCTCTGGGGCGGCGAGGTGGCCAACAAGGTGAACTACCTCAACCAGGGCGGCATGGTCTGGACCTTCAAGCTGCCCAAGCAGCTCGCCTCGGCGAACTGAGCGCGGGCACCGGCCCCCGGCCGGCGGACGGCGCGCCCTTCGGGGGCGCGCCTTTCGCATCGACGTGGCGACAAGGCCATCGACGCGGCCATCAGACCATGGTGCAGTGTCGGCGGGCGCGGGGCCCTGCTAGGATTGCGGATATCGGCGAGGGTCGGGCAGATGCGGGACGCAGACGACATCGGAGGCAGGCGGACGCTTGGGTCGGCGCTGATCGTGGACGACCATCCGCTGTTCTGCGACGCGCTCTCGATGACGCTGAAGGCGGTCGCGGGGATCGGACGGATCGACACCGCCGAGAGCCTCGGGGCCGCGCTGGAGCGGCTCGCGATCCCGCCGCTGCCGGATGTGGTGGTGCTCGACCTCAACCTGCCCGACGTCAGCGGCCTCGACGGCCTGATCCGGCTGAAGAAGGCGGCCGGTGCGGTGCCGGTCGTCGTCGTCTCCTCGCTGGCCGACCACCGGATGGTCGCGGCGACGCTGCGGGCCGGCGCCACCGGCTTCGTGCCCAAGCACAGCCAGCGCGAGGTGTTCCGCACCGCCTTCGCTGCCATCGCCCGGGGCGAGGGCTATGTGCCCGAGGGGGTGGCACTCGACGCCGATGCCTCCGCCCCGATCACCGACCGCGAGGACGCGATCGAGCGGCTCTCGCACCTGACCCGCCAGCAGTCCGCGATCCTGCGGCTGATCTGCGAGGGCAAGCTCAACAAGCAGATCGCCTACGAACTGTCGATCGCCGAGACGACGGTGAAGGCCCATGTCACGGCGATCATGCGCAAGCTCGGCGTGCAGAGCCGGACGCAGGCGGTGCTGATCGCCCAGGAGGCGAGCTTCGCAAGCGTCTTGCACGACTCCTTCTGACGCGACTAGGCTTCCCCAAAAGAACAACGGAAAACCGGGGAGGAGCCCTTGGACGGGTTCGGCGACTTCGGGGCGCGGCCCGAGGCGGACGCCGCCATGGTGCGCCGGGCGCATGTGCGCCACGACGCGCCCGGCGCGCTCGCCGAACTGGCGCGCCGGGTCGGGCCGGGGCCCTTCGCGCTCGTCGTGCTGTTCGTGACCGCCGAGGCGGACTTCGCCGCGACGATGGCCGAGGCGGCGCGGCTCTTCCCCGGCACCGAGCTCGCCGGCTGCACCACGGCGGGCGAGATCGGCGACCGGGGCTATGCCGACGGCGAGATCGTGGCCGTGGCGCTGCCCAGGGCGCATTTCGCCGCCGCCACGGTCTTCATCGAGGACCTCGGCCGGATCGCCGCCGACGACCTCGTGGGGCGGATGGTGCGCGCGCGCCAGGAGCTGATCGAGGCGCGGCCCGGCTGGCACTGGGAATTCGCCTTCCTGATGGTGGACGGCCTTTCGGTGAAGGAGGACGAACTGGTCTCGGCCATCGTCGGCGGGCTCGGGCCGGTGCCGCTCTTCGGCGGATCGGCGGGCGACGGGCGGCGCTTCGGCCGGACCTTCGTCGCCCACGGGGGCCGCGCGCTGGCGAATGCCGCGGTGCTTGCCTTCGTGCGGACGGACTGCCCGGTGAAGGTGTTCAGCCTCGACCACCTGCACCCGACCGAGACGCGGATGGTGGTGACCGAGGCCGACCCCGCGCGGCGCATCGTGCGGCGGATCAACGCCGAGCCGGCCGCGCGGGAGTATGCGCGCCTGCTCGGCAAGGACCCCGAGCAGCTCTCGACCTTCACCTTCGCGGCCCATCCGGTGGTCGTGCGGTTCGGCGGCAGGCACCATGTCCGCGCGATCCAGCGGGTGCTGGACAACGGCGATCTGGTGTTCTTCTCGGCGATCGACGAGGGGCTGGTGCTGACCCTGGCCGAGCCCGAGGACATGGTCGCCCACCTCGACCGCGAGCTGGCCCGCGTGGCGGCCGAGGGGGCGCCCGCCGCGATCATCGCCTGCGACTGCATCCTGCGCCGGGTCGAGGCCGACCAGACCCAGAAGGCGCGCGCGATCTCGGCGATCCTGGCGAAGAACCGCGTCGTCGGCTTCTCGACCTACGGCGAGCAGGTGGCGGGAATGCACGTCAACCAGACGATGACCGGGGTGGCGATCTTCCCGCCGGGCCAGGGCGGCGGCTGAGCCATGGCGACCCACACGCTCACCCGGCCGGGGGACTCGCTCGAGCGCCAGAACGAGAAGCTGAGGCAGATCGTCGAGGTGCTGATGCGCCGCGTGGAGCGGGCGCATGACGACGGCGGGGCGGCCTACAGCCTGTTCCAGCGCGCGGTGCTGCTCGAGGACCAGGTGCGCGAGCGCACGCGCGACCTGGAACGCGCGCTCGACCTGCTGAACGAGTCGAACGCGCGCCTTGCCGAGGCCAACCGCGAGACCGAGAAGGCGCGCGCCGACCTTGCCGGGGCGATCGAGGCGATCCACGAAGGCTTCGCGCTGTTCGACATCTCCGACCGGCTGCTGCTCTGCAACAGCCGCTTCGGCATGCACATGCCCGACATCCTGCCGCGGCTGAAGCCGGGGCTGTCGTTCACCGACTACGTGTCGCTCGTCAGCCGCAGCCGGCATCTCCGCCTGCCCCCCGGCGAGACGCCGGAGATCTGGGCCGAGCTGCGTCTGGCCCGCCACCGCGAGGAGCGCGCGCTGTTCAACGTGGAACTGGCGGGCGACCGCTGGGTGCAGGTGAGCGAGCAGCGCATGGCGGGCGGGCAGACCGTGGTGATGCAGACGGATGTCTCGGACATCGTGCGGCTGGAGCGCGAGGAGCGCGGCAAGCTGATCGACGACCAGGCGCGGCTGATCCGCGCCACGCTCGAGCACATCAACCAGGGGGTGTGCATCTTCGACAGCGGGCGGCGGCTCGTCGGCTTCAACCAGCGGCTCGCCGCGCTGCTCTCGATCCCGCTGACGCAGCTCAGGCCCGGCATCGACTTCGAGCTGGTGTTCCGCCGGATGGAGCGCGAGCTGGAGTTCTCGCCCGGCACCACGCCGGAGGCGGTGCTCGACTGGGTGATGTCGCCCGGTCGGCGCCGGCCGCTGCGCTTCGAGATCCGCCGCGGCGAGAGCCAGGTGCTCGACGTCTTCGCGCAGGAGATGCCCGACCGCGGCTTCGTGATCAGCTTCACCGACGTCAGCATCGAACGCGCGGCGGCCCGCGCGCTGGCCGATGCCAACGAGCGGCTGGAGCAGCGGGTGGCCGAGCGGACGCTGGAGCTGGAGGATGCGCTCGCCGCCGCCGAGCGCGCCAATGCCGCACGCACCCGCTTCGTCGCGGCGGCGAGCCACGACCTGCTCCAGCCGCTGTCGGCGGCCAAGCTGTTCCTCTCCTCGATCGAGGCGGAACTCTTCGAGCCGCACCAGCAGGCGGTCCTCGCCAAGGCGCAGAACGCGCTGTCGGGCGTGGAGGACATGATCCAGGCGCTGCTCGACATCTCGCGGCTCGAGTCGGGGCGCACGCCGGTCGAGATCGAGGCGACCGACCTCGGCCTGCTGCTGGCGCAGCTGCGCGACGAGTTCACGCCGCTTGCGGCGCTGAAGGGCCTGCGGCTCCGGATGCCGCGCAGCACGCTGAAGCTCCAGACCGACCCGCGGCTGTTCCGGCGCATCCTCCAGAACCTGATCTCGAACGCGGTGCGCTACACCGCGACGGGGAGCGTGCTCGTCGGGGTGCGGCGGGTCGGGCGCAATGCGCGGGTCGAGGTCTGGGACACCGGGCCCGGCATCCCCGAGCACGAGCACGAGAACATCTTCCGCGAGTTCCACCGCCTCGATGCCCGCGCCTCGGCGAGCGAGGGGCTCGGCCTCGGGCTCGCCATCGTCGAGCGGGCCTGCGCGCTGCTCAACCACCCGCTCGCGCTGCGCTCGGCACCGGGGCGGGGCACGGTGTTCGGCGTGACCGCGCCGCTCGCCACCGGGGCGGCCGGGCGGCACGGGGCGGCGCGCGCCGCCGGGCCGGACCCGGGCTGGCTGCCGCCGGGGCTGGCGGTGCTGCTGATCGAGAACGACGCCGACATGCGGCATGCGCTGCGCCTGCTTCTCGGCAAGTGGGACGTGGAGGTGATCGACGTCGAGTCGGGGCCCGAGGCGGAGCGGCTGATCGGCGAGACCGAGTTCCGCCCCGATGCGGTGCTGGCCGACTTCCAGCTCGACCACGGCGCGGTGGGGCTCGATGCCATCGCCGCGGTCCGCGCGCTGGTCGGGCCGGTGCCCGCGCGGGTCATCACCGCGAGCCGCAGCCCCGAGGTGCTGCGCCGCTGCGCCGCCGCGGGGGTCGAGGTGCTGCACAAGCCGCTCAGGCCGCAGGCGCTGCACGCCTTCCTGAAGGGGCTGGAGCCGGCGGCGGATCCGCCGCGGGGCTGAGGCCGCCTCAGACGAGGCCGCGCAGGACCAGAACCGTCACGACGGCCGCGAACAGGGCAAGCAGGCCGAGCGCGATCGAGCCGAGGATGCCGAGCACGAGCGCCGTGCGGCGCGCGGCCGGGTCGACCGCCTTCAGGTGGCGCTCCACCTCGGCGAAGGCGCGGGCGACGCGGGCGGGATCGGTCTGGCGCGCCAGACGCGGATTGCCCTCGCGCCGTTCGGCCTCGGCGATCTCGAGCGCGGCGCGGCGCACGCGGCGCGGCAGGAGGCGTCCGGCGCGTCGGACCTGGGCCTCGAGCCCGCCGCCCCGCAGGCCGAGCTTGCGTTCCAGCAGGACCGAGAGCTCTGCGGCAAGCTCTCCTGCCGATCGCGCCACCACCGCACCCCGCAAACCGTCCCCTGGCCAAGATTAGGCGAGGGCGTGCGGCCGGCGCAACCGGGCTGGCGGCGGCGGCGCCGGCAGGGTATGGCGGGGCCGATGCTCAAGGTCACCGTCACCGGCGCCGGCACCGGCGCGCCGCCGCTTCTCGTCGCGCACGGGCTGTTCGGCTCGGCGCGGAACTGGGGCGTGATCGCGAAGCGCCTCTCGGAAGCACGGCAGGTCCTGACCGTGGACATGCGCAACCACGGCGAGAGCCCCTGGGCCCCGACCCAGGGCTATGGCGACATGGCGGCCGACCTCGCCGAGGTCATCGCGGCGCACGGCGGGCGGGCCGACGTGCTCGGCCATTCGATGGGCGGCAAGGCGGCGATGCGGCTGGCGCTGGAACATCCCCAGGCCGTGCGCCGCCTGATCGTGGCCGACATCGCGCCGGTCGCCTACGGGCACAGCCAGGCGCATCTGGTGCGCGCCATGCGGGGGCTCGACCTGACCGGCCTGACGCAGCGGTCGGAGGCCGACCGGCGGCTGGCTGCCAGCGTCGAGGATGCCGGGGTGCGCGCCTTCCTGCTCCAGTCGCTCGACCTCAGGGCGCAGCCGCCGCGCTGGCGGCTGAACCTCGACGTGCTCGAGGCCGAGATGGACCGGATCACCGGCTGGGAGGAGGTGGCGGGCCGCTTCGAGGGGCCGGCGCTGTTCCTCTCGGGCGCGCTGTCGTCCTACGTCCTGCCGGAGCACCGGGAGCGGATCCGGACGCTGTTTCCGCGCGCGCGCTTCGCGCGGATTCCGGGGGCGGGCCACTGGCTGCATGCCGACCGCCCGCGCGAGGTCGAGGCCGCCGTCGCCGCCTTCCTCGACGCGCCGGGGGGCTGAGGGCGATTGCGCCCGCCGCGCCGGCGCGCCATGAAGGGGCGGAAGCCGCGGAGGGCGCATGGCACGCACGGTGTTCATCCTGAACGGGCCGAACCTCAACCTGCTGGGGTTGCGGGAACCCGAGATCTACGGCCGCGAGACGCTGGCCGACGTGGAGGCGGCCTGCGCGCGGCTCGCGGGCGAGCTGGGGCTGGCGACCGACTTCCGCCAGTCGAACCACGAGGGCGTGCTGGTGGACTGGATCCACGAGGCGCGGCAGGCCGCGGCCGGGATCGTGATCAACCCCGGCGCCTACACGCATACCTCGGTGGCGATCCTCGATGCGCTCAACGCCTTCGCCGGGCCGGTGATCGAGGTGCACGTCTCGAACGTCCACCGGCGCGAGGCGTTCCGCCACCGCTCCTACGTCTCGCTGCGGGCCGAGGCCGTGATCGCCGGCTGCGGGACCGAGGGCTACCTGCTGGCGCTGCGCCGGATGGCCACGCTGCTCGGGGCGGCCTGAGCGCCATGGACCTGCCGCGCAACCGCTTCAAGGCGGCGCTGCGCGCGGGGCGCCACCAGCTCGGCGCCTGGTGCGCGCTGGGCGGGACGGTCGCGCCCGAGATCCTGGCGGTGGCGGGGTTCGACTGGGTGGTGCTCGACACCGAGCACGCGCCGGTCGAGGTGGCCGAGGTGCTGCCCGCGCTCCAGACGCTCGCCGCCTATCCGGGCTGTTCGGCCGTGGTCCGGCCGGCGATCAACGACTGGGTGCTGATCAAGCGCCACCTCGACCAGGGGGCGCAGACGCTGATCCTGCCCTATGTCCAGTCGGCCGAGGAGGCGCGCGCCGCCGTCGCCGCGATGCGCTACCCGCCGCGCGGGGTGCGGGGCGTGGCGGGGATGAGCCGGGCGAGCCGCTACGGCGCGGTCTCGGGCTACGCCACGCGGGCCGAGGAGGAGCTCTGCCTGATCGTGCAGGTCGAGACGGCGCCGGCGCTGGAGCGGCTGGAGGAGATCGCGACGGTCGAGGGCGTGGACGGGGTGTTCATCGGCCCGGCCGACCTCGCCGCGAGCCTCGGCCACCCCGGCGCGCCGGGCCACCCCGAGGTGGTGGCGGCGATCGAGGGCGCGATCGGGCGCCTCGGGGCGCTCGGCGTCCCCTCGGGCATCCTGACGCTCGACCGGGCCTTTGCGCGGCGCTGCATGGCGCTCGGCACCGCCTTCACGGCGGTTGCGGTGGATGTCGGCATCCTCGCCGCAGGCGCGAAGGCCCTGGTCGCCGAGTTCGGCGCCCAGGCCCGGCCCGGCGCGCCGCGCCCCTAGCCGATCCGCTGCCGCGTTCCGCCCTCGGTGCCCGAGCGGGCGATGGCGTGGATGATCCGCTCGATCACCAGCCCCTCGGCGAAGTCGGGCCGGGCGGGCGGGCCGCCGGCGACGGCGCGCAGGAGGTCGGCGGCCTCGATCGTCTTGAGGTCGATGAAGCCGAGCTGGTGGCCCGGCGCGGGAACGAAGCTGCCGAAGGGCGGGTGCGCGGGTGAGGACAGGATGGTCTTGAACCCGGCCTCGGACGTCGGTCCCTCGTTGACGTAGAGCTGGAGCTCGTTCATCCGCTCCTGCGCGAAGGCGATCATGCCCTTGGTGCCGTGCACCTCGAAGTCGAGCCGGTTCTTGCGCCCCCAGGCCGAGCGCGAGGTGGCGATCGAGCCCTGTGCGCCCGAGGCGAAGCGCAGGATCGCGGTGGCGGTGTCCTCGTTCTCGACCGCGGCGCGGCCGCCGCCCTCGACGGGGCGGGTCTCGTGGATCACCTGGGTATCGGCGATCAGGCTCTCGACCGGACCCATGAGGCGCAGCATCAGCGAGACGAGGTGGCAGCCGAGATCGCCGAGCGCGCCGAGCCCGGCGTCGGCGAGCCTGGCGCGCCAGGTCCAGGGCAGGTCGGGGTCGGCCTGGTAGTCCTCGTCGACCCAGCCGCGGAAGTGGACCGGCCGGCCGATGCGGCCCTCGGCCACCAGCCGTTCGGCATGGAGGACGGCCGGGTTGCGCAGATAGTTGTAGCCAAGCAGCGTCACCTTGCCCGAGCGCGCGGCCGCCTCGGCCATCGCCTCGGCATCGGCGAGGGTGAGCGCCATGGGCTTCTCGCACCAGACGTGCTTGCCCGCGGCCAGCGCCGCCTCGGCGATCTCGCGGTGGAGCCCGTTCGGCGTGGTGATCGAGACGATGTCGACGCCCGGATCGGCGACCAGCGCGCGCCAGTCGGCGGTCGCGCGGGAGAAGCCGAACTGGTCGGCCATGGCGCGCGCCCGGTCCTCGGGCAGGTCGCAGAGCAGCTCGAGCCGCACGGGCGGCAGGCCGCCCATCACCGCCCGCGCCTGCCGCCAGGCAAGCGCATGGGCCTTGCCGATGAAGCCGGTGCCGATCAGGCCGATGCCAAGTGTCATGGGTCACCCGTTCGTGGAAAGCCAGTCGCGGAAGGCCGCGACCACGTCGCCTTCGGCCTCGACGAGGTAGTCGGCCGACGGGTAGGCGCCGCCGTGGACATCCGCGGCGTAGGCCCGCATCGCCTCGACCCGGAGCGTCTGGAGCCGGTCGTATTCGGCGGCGAGGTTGGCATAGACCTTCGCATGACGGGGCACGTGCCCGCGGTTCTGGCCGAGCACGTCGTCCGAGAAGAGATACTGCGCATGGCCCGCCGGGCCCGCCCCCATCGAGATCAGGAACAGCGAGGTCCTCTCGGCGATGGCGGCGGTGATCTGGTGGGGGACGACCTCGATCTCGACCGCGAAGGCCCCGGCCTCCTCGTGCGCGAGGCACTGTTCCCAGACGCGCTTGGCGGTGTCGAGCGTCCTGCCGACGGCGCGGAAGCCGCCCGTCCAGGTCCGCTTCGACGGGATCAGCCCGACATGCCCGCAGACCGGGATCCCGTGGTCGGCGAGCGCCCGCACGGTGGCGAGCGAGCCCGAGCAGTAGACCGCATCGGCCCCGTGCTTGACCAGCGGCATGGCCCATCTCAGGAAGTCGTCGGTGCCGCCGATCTCGTAGAAGTTCTCGCCCGGAAAGGCGAAGGCGTCGGGGGCGACCTCGCGGAACCTCGGGTCGAGGATCATCGCCGGCGGGACGGAGAGCAGCTCCACCCCGGCGGCCTCGGCGGCGGCGGCCTCCTCGATCGTCTCGACGCGCAGCATCGCATAACGGTGGCGGCCGCGGTCGGCCAGGAGGCTTGCCACCGTGTGCCGGGCGGAGGGCGCGAAGGCCATCAGCCCACCTGCACGAGGACGCGCCCGCCCTCGACCTTCACCGGATAGGTCCTGAGGTTGACGCAGACCGGGGCGCGCATCGCCTCGCCGGTGCGGTAGTCGAACTGGCCGTTGTGCTTGGGGCACTCGATCACGTAGTCCATCACGAGGCCGCCGGCCAGGTGGACGTTCTCGTGCGTGCACAGCCCGTCGGTGCAGAAGAACTCGCCGTCGGGGCTGTGGTAGAGCGCGAAGGTGCGCCCCGCGTGGTCCCATCGCATCACGTCCTCGCGGTCGATCTCGTCCGCCGCGCAGGCGTCGATCCACTGGCTCATCCCTGTCCTCCCTGGGGTCTGGTCCGTCACTGCGCCGCGGCCTGCGGCCGGCCGAGCGCCTCGGCGTGGAAATCCTCGCGGTAGGGCCGCGCGGTGGGCGGCAGCTCGCGCTTGAGGAACACGTCCTCGCCGCGCAGCTGGCGCAGCCAGATCGGCCACATCTCGCGGTAGCCCGCCCAGATCGAGGGCGTGGGTGCCGGGAGGTCGTGCCGGATCGCCGCGTGCAGCTCGGGCAGGCGGTGATAGGGCACCATCGGGAACATGTGGTGCTCGACGTGGTAGTTCATGTTCCAGTAGATGAACCGGCTGATCGGGTTCATGTAGACGGTGCGGCTGTTCAGCCGGTGGTCGATCACGTTGTCGGCAAGCGCCCCGTGCTGGAGCAGGCCCGTCATCACGTGATGCCAGGCGCCGTAGAGGCGGGGCAGGCCGATCACCATGAGCGGCAGGATCGAGCCCATCCAGACCGCGAGCCCGACGGTCGCGGCGTAGATCGCGAGGTAGATGCGCGCGACGCGCACGACCTTCGGCCATTCCGACTGCGGGACGAAGGTCTTCTCCTCGGGGTGCACGCCGATGAAGGCGTTGTAGAACAGCCGGTTGAAAAAGGCCCAGGCATCGAAGATGCCGAAGAAGTTGCCGATGAGCTTCATCAGCACCGGCGGGCGCATGACCGCGATCTCGGGGTCGCGGCCGACGATGTAGGTATCGGTGTGGTGGCGCGCGTGGCTCCAGCGCCAGGTGGCGGAGTTGCGCATGATCATGAACGAGGCGATCTCGTAGACCACGTTGTTCATCCACGGCGTGCGGAAGGCGGTGCCGTGGCCGCATTCGTGCCAGCGCGAATCGGAGGCCGAGCCGTAGAGCACGCCGTAGGCCAGCCAGAAGGGGGCCGACCACCACGACGGCCAGAGCCAGATGCCGATCCCGGCGAGCGCGATCATGGCGCCGTAGTAGATCAGCGTGTCGCGGATCGCCGGGGCGTCGCTGCGCTGCATCAGCTCCTTCATCGTCTTGCGCGGAACGTCGGTGTGATACCATTCGGCGGCCGCAAGGCCGGTCTCGACGGCGCGGCGCCCGTCCTCTCCCAGAAGGCTGTAGTCGCGGCTGGTCATGCCGGTGTCTCCCCCCCCCGTGATGCCTCCCACGTGCGGCGCGACGATAGAGGGGATTCTGCCGCCGGCCTACACCGGGTGCTTTCATTCTTCGCAGAATTCGTCAGAATGCCCATCATGGGATGATGTCTTTTCGTCATCCGCGGGAGGGCGGCCGGATGGCGAGGCGCGCGACGATCAGCGACGTGGCCCGCGAGGCGGGGGTCAGCGTGGCGACCGTGGACCGGGTGCTGAACGGGCGCGAGCGGGTCCGCGAGGCCACGGCGCTGCGGGTGTTCGAGGCGGCGCGGCGGATCGGTTACCATGCGGCCCCGCTGATCGCGAGCCGGATCCAGGCGGAGAAGCCGCTGCGGCGGTTCGGCTTCGTCCTGCACAAGGAGCGGCAGGCCTTCTACCGCAACTTCGCCGCCGAGATCGAGCGGGCGGTGGCCGCCGCGCCGGGCATCCGCGGCGAGGCGGTGATCGAGTTCGCGCCCTCGCAGGCGCCCTCGGACTTCGCCCGGCTGATGCGGGGCCTGAGGGGGCGCGTCGATGCGGTGGCGGCGACCGCGGTCACGCATCACGAGGTGACCGGCGCGGTCGAGGAGCTGAAGGCCGAGGGCATTCCCTGCTTCGCGCTGCTCAACGACTTCGCGCAGGGTGTGCGGCAGACCTACGTGGGGCTCAACAACCTGAAGGTCGGGCGGATCGCCGCCTCGATGATCGCCATGGCGGTGCACCGGCCGGGGAAGGTCGCGGTCTTCGTGGGCGGCTACCGCTGGCACGGGCACGAGCTGCGCGAGACCGGGTTCCGCAGCTACTTCCGCGAATACGCCCCGCACGTGACCGTGCTCGACACGCTGGTGAACCTCGAGACGCGCCAGCTCACCTACGAGGCGACGCTGGACCTGCTCGACCGCCACCCGGACCTGCGGGGGATCTACTGCGCCGGCGGCGGCATGGAGGGCGCGATCGCCGCCCTGCGCGAGGCGCGCCAGCCCGGCGACGTGGCGCTGGTGGTCAACGAACTGACCCCCGAGAGCCGCGCGGCGCTGCTCGACCGCTACGTGGTGCTGGCGATCTGCACGCCGCTTCCGCGGCTCTGCGCGGACGTGGTCAGCCTCATGAATGCGGCGGTGGAGCAGGGGATCTCGGATCTCTCGGGGCAGCACTTCCTCCAGCCGGAGCTGCAGCTTCCCGAGTCGGTCTGAGCTTGACGAAAGTTCATCATGTCTCTGATGGAGGATCCATCAGAAATGAGGGAATCGTTGGCCCCGGCGGTTGACGCAGAACGCCGGCTGCGGTCACGGTGCCACGCGGGGAGGCTGCCGGCCGCGCCGGAGCCGGGGTGACCGCCGGAAGGGAGGACCACGACCGATGCTGCCGACGGCGCTCAATCACATGACCGTGGCGAGGAAGTCCTTCGCCGAGACGCTCGGAATCGCGGCGGCGCTGGGCTGCGTCGGGGTCGAGCTGCGCAACGACCTGCCGCAGCCGCTGTTCGACGGGCTGGCCCCCGAGGCCGCCGGCGAGCGGCTGCGCGAGAAGGGGCTGCGGCTGCTCGCGCTGGCCGAGGTCAAGCGCTTCAACGACTGGTCTGAGGACAAGGCGGCCGAGGCGCTGGCGCTGATGCGCATCGCCCGGGCGGCGGGCGCCGAGGCGGTGAGCCTCATCCCGCGCAACGACGGGCAGGGCCTGGGCAACGGCGAGCGGCAGGCGAACCTGCGCGTGGCGCTCAGGGCGCTGAAGCCGATGCTGGAGGATCACGGGCTCGTGGGCCTCGTCGAGCCGCTGGGCTTTGCGGTCTGCGCGCTGCGCTTCAAGGCCGAGGCTGTCGAGGCGATCGAGGCGCTGGGCGCGCGGGACCGCTTCCGCCTGGTGCATGACACGTTCCACCACACGCTGGCGGGGGGCGGCCCGCTCTACCCCGAGCACACCGGCATCGTGCACATCTCGGGCGTGGTCGATCCTGGCGTGTCGGTGGCCGAGATGACGGATGCCCACCGCGTGCTCGTGGACGGCGCCGACCGTCTGGGCAATGTCGAGCAGCTCGCCGCGCTGGAGGCGGCCGGCTACCGCGGGCCGGTGTCCTTCGAGGCCTTCGCGCCTCAGGTGCACGCCCTGGCCGACCCCGCGCGCGAGATCGCGCGGTCCTTCGAGTTCATCCGGTCCCGTCTGGCCGACAAGGCCGCCTGACGGGGCCGTCACCGCCCGCAAGGGCTTCCGGCAGTTGCAACGGGAAGGGTGCGCCGGACACCCGCTTGGGAGGAAGACCATGAAGAAGACCCTCGTCGCAGCGAGCCTCGTGTCGCTGCTCGGCACCACCGCCATGGCCGAGACGGTCGGCGTGTCGATGGCGCTGTTCGACGACAACTTCCTGACGGTGCTGCGGAACGGCATCCAGAAATATGCCGACGAGCAGGGCCACGACGTGCAGATCGAGGATGCGCAGAACGACGTCGCCAAGCAGCTCGACCAGATCAACAACTTCATCGCAAGCGGCGTGGACGCGATCATCGTCAACCCGGTGGACACCTCGGCCACCCAGGCGATGTCGGACGCCGCGGCGGCCGCGGGCGTGCCGCTCGTCTACGTGAACCGCCAGCCGATCAACGTCGACAGCCTGCCCGACAACCAGGCCTTCGTCGCCTCGAACGAATCCGAATCCTCGCGCCAGGGCTTCATCGAGCAGTGCCGGCTGTGGAAGGAGCAGGGCAAGGACGAGGTCAGCGTCTACGTCCTCCAGGGCGAGCTGTCGAACCAGGCCGCGGTGCAGCGGACGCAGAACTACTACGACGTGATCAACGAGGGCCTCTGCCCGGTGAAGGTCAACATCATCGACCAGCAGACGGCGAACTGGTCGCGCGATCAGGCGCAGAACCTGATGACCAACTGGCTCTCGACGGGCACCCCCTTCGACGGGGTCCTGTCGAACAACGACGAGATGGCGATCGGCGCGATCCAGGCGATGAAGGCCGCCGGCATCGACATGGATTCGGTGCTCATCTCGGGCGTGGACGCCACCCAGGACGCGCTGGCCGCGATGCAGGCGGGCGAGCTCGACATCACCGTGTTCCAGAACGCCGCGGCGCAGGGTTCCGGCGCGCTCGACGCGGCGGTGAAGCTGGCGCGCGGCGAGCCGGTCGAGCAGAAGGTCTACATCCCCTTCGAGCTCGTCACGCCGGCCAACATGGACCAGTACCTGCAGAAGAACTGAGGCTCCGGCCTTGCGACTGCGGGAACGGCGGGACCTCCGCCGTTCCCGGACCTTGACCAGGGGGGGGATGCACCGATGGCAGATGCAGCGCACGGCCTCGGCGGGCTGAAATACGATCCGAAGAAGCGCGCCAAGCCGCCCGAGCTCAACGTCTTCATCGCGCTGGTGGTGATCGTGGCGGCCTTCGAGCTGCTCGGCTGGCTGCTCTACCGCGACAGCTTCCTGTTCAACACGCGCCCGAACGTGGATGCCATCTTCAACTGGGCGCGGCTCAACATCATCATCCTGCAGGTGTCGATCGTGGGGATCATCGCGATCGGCGTCACGCAGGTGATCATCTCGGGCGGCATCGACCTCTCCTCCGGCTCGGTCGTCGGCGCGACGGCGATGATCGTGATGAGCTTCGCGCAGACCGCGGTGGTCAACGGCAACCCCAACCCGAAGGCGATCTTCGGCGAATGGGCGATGGACCTGCCGGTGATCGTGCCGGTTCTGGTCGGGCTCGGCTGCGGCCTGGTCGCGGGCCTGATCAACGGCCTGCTCATCGCCTACACGCGGATACCGCCCTTCATCGCCACGCTGGGGATGATGGTCTCGGCGCGCGGCCTGTCGAAGTGGTGGTCGAACGGCAACCCGATCTCGTTCCCCACCGAGTCCTATGCCGCGATCGGCAAGGGGATGATGCCGGTCGTGATCTTCGTGTGCCTCGCCGTGCTGTTCCACCTGATCCTGCGCTACACGCTCTACGGCAAGCACACCTACGCCATCGGGTCGAACGAGGATGCGGCGCGGATGTCGGGCATCAACGTGGCGCGGCACAAGGTGCTGATCTACGCGATCGCGGGGATGCTCGCCTCGGTCGCCGCGATCGTGCTGAGCTCGAAGAACCTCACCGCGCAGGCCGGGATGGGCGTGATGTACGAGCTCGACGCCATCGCCATGTCGGTGATCGGGGGGGTGAGCCTCGCCGGCGGCCGCGGCTCGATCGTCGGAACGGTGATCGGCGCGCTGATCTTCGGCGTGATCATCTCGGGGTTCACGTTCCTCAAGCTCGACGCCTACTACCAAGAGATGGTGAAGGGCGCGATCATCGTCGGCGCCGTGGTGCTCGACCAGTGGCGCCAGCGGCGCATGGCGTCCCGGATGTGAGGGAGAGCGAGATGTCGGACATCGTTCTGGAGACCCGCGACCTGACCAAGCACTACGGCGGCGTGCACGCGCTGGAAGGGGTGAACTTCATCCTGCGCAAGGGCGAGCACGTCGCCATCATGGGCGACAACGGCGCGGGCAAGTCCACCTTCGTGCGCCAGATCACCGGGGTGGAGCAGCGCACGCGCGGCGAGATCCTGTTCTACGGCCGGCCGGTGAACTTCGCCGGCCCGCTCGAGGCCCGCGAGGCCGGGATCGAGACGGTGTTCCAGACGCTCGCGCTCGCCGACCACCTGGATGTGGCCGACAACCTGTTCCTCGGCCGCGAGAAGCTGCGCCTCCGCCTCGGGCCGTTCTCGATCCTCGACTACAAGGGCATGCGCGAGGCGACGCTGAAGGCGCTGCAGAAGACCGGCGTGAAGATCCCCAACATCCACAACACCATCGAGCGGATGTCGGGGGGCCAGCGGCAGTGCGTGGCGATCGCGCGGACGGCGACCTTCCATTCGCGGCTGACGATCATGGACGAGCCCACCGCCGCGCTCGGCGTGCAGGAGACGGCGCAGGTCGAGAACATCATCCGCAACCTCAAGGAGCAGGGCGAGCCCCTGATCCTGATCAGCCACAACATGCGGCAGGTGTTCGACCTGGTGGACCGGATCGTGGTGTTCCGCCGCGGCCGGATCTGCGCCAACCTGCGCAAGGAGGAGACCGACGGCCAGGAGGTGGTGGCCTACATCACCGGTGCCAAGACCCAGCCGGAATATGCCGACGCGGCCTGAGCCGGCAGCCGTTCCTGAAACGATGTGAAACGGAATCCGGCACGGATTGGAACGAATGAGACGATCTGCCCGAGGGCCGCGGACGCCATCTTGACCCGCCGGCCCCCGCGCACCACCACGCGGGGCGGAACCGACCCACATACCATGCGCCCACGGCGCCATCAGGAAGTCAGACCCATGTCCCTACGTTTCGGAATTCTCGGCGCGGGCCGCATCGGCAAGGTCCACGCGCGCGCGGTCGCCTCGACCCCGGGCGCCACGGTCGTCGCCGTCGCCGACCCCCTGGCGGAGGCGGCCAGGCAGGTCGCCCGCGACTACGGCTGCTCGATCCGCTCGATCGACGAGATCGAGCGGTCGGAGGACATCGACGCGGTGGTGATCTGCACGCCCACCGACACCCATGCCGAGCTGATCGAGCGCTTCGCCCGCCGCGGCAAGGCGGTGTTCTGCGAGAAGCCGATCGACCTCGACGTGCAGCGCGTCAAGCAGTGCCTCAGGGTCGTCGCCGAGGAGGGCGCGACGCTGATGGTCGGCTTCAACCGCCGCTTCGACCCCGACTTCATGGCGGTGAAGGCGGCGATCGACGACGGCTCGGTGGGCAAGGTCGAGATGGTGACGATCACCTCGCGCGACCCCGCCCCGCCGCCGATCGACTACATCCGCCGCTCGGGCGGGATCTTCCGCGACATGACGATCCACGACTTCGACATGGCGCGCTGGCTGCTGGGCGAGGAGGTCGAGACGGTCGTCGCCGCCGCCTCGGTCCTGGTCGATCCCGAGATCGGCAGGGCGGGCGACTACGACAGCGTGAACGTCATCCTGCGCACCGCCTCGGGGCGGCAGGCGGTCATCACCAACTCGCGCCGGGCGGTCTACGGCTACGACCAGCGCATCGAGGTGCTGGGCGACAGGGGCATGGCCGCGGCGCGCAACACGCACGAGTCGAACCTCGAGATGGCGCTGGCCGAAGGCTTCCGCCGGCCGCCGCTGCTGAACTTCTTCATGACGCGCTACACCGCCGCCTATGCCAACGAGATCGCCGCCTTCGTGGCCGCGGTGCGCGACGGCACCGTGCCGCCCGCCACGGGCGACGACGGGCTGAAGGCGCTGGCGCTGGCCGATGCCGCCGTGAAGTCGGTGGCCGAGGGCCGGGTGGTGCGGCTTTCGGAAATCGTGGGGTAGCAGATGGCCAAGCCGCTCGACGTCATCACCATCGGCCGCTCCTCGGTCGACCTCTACGGCGCCCAGGTGGGCGGCCGGCTCGAGGACATGCGGAGCTTCGAGAAGTATGTCGGCGGCTCGCCCACCAACATCGCCTGCGGGGCGGCCCGCCTGGGGCTGCGCGCGGCGCTGATCACGAGGGTGGGCGACGAGCACATGGGCCGCTTCATCCGCGAGGAGCTGATCCGCGAGGGCGTGGATGTCCGCGGCGTCAGGACCGACCCGGAACGTCTGACCGCGCTCGTCCTGCTCGGCATCCGCGACGAGCGGCAGTTCCCGCTGATCTTCTACCGCGAGAACTGCGCCGACATGGCGCTTTCGGAGGAGGACATCGATCCTGCCTTCATCGCCGAGGCGCGGGCGGTGCTCGCCACCGGCACGCATCTGTCGCATCCGCGCACCGAGGCGGCCGTGCTCAAGGCGCTGCGCTGCGCGCGCGACTCCGGCGCGCGGACCGCGCTCGACATCGACTACCGGCCGAACCTCTGGGGGCTTGCCGGCCACGGTGCGGGCGAGGAGCGCTTCATCGAGAGCGCCGAGGTGACGCGCCGGCTGCAGGCGCACCTGCCGCTGTTCGACCTGATCGTGGGCACCGAGGAGGAGTTCCACATCGCCGGCGGCTCGACCGATACCATCGCCGCGCTCCGCGCCGTGCGGGCGCTCACGCCCGCGACGCTGGTCTGCAAGCGGGGGCCGATGGGCGCGGTGGCCTTCACCGGCGCGATCCCCGACAGCCTCGATCAGGGCGAGGCGGGACCCGGCTTTCCGATCGAGGTGTTCAACGTGCTCGGCGCGGGCGACGGCTTCTTCGCCGGGCTGCTGAAGGGCTGGCTCGACGGCGAGGGCTGGCCGAAGGCGCTGGAATACGCCAATGCCTGCGGCGCCTTCGCGGTCAGCCGTCACGGCTGCACGCCGGCCTATCCGAGCTGGACCGAGCTCCAGTTCTTCCTGAAGCGCGGCATCCGCACGCCGGCGCTGCGCAAGGACGCCGAGCTCGAGCAGATCCACTGGGCCACCAACCGCAAGGGCGACTGGTCCACCATGCGGGTCTTCGCCTTCGACCATCGCGCCCAGCTCGAGGATCTGCCGGGCGCGACGCCCGAACGGATCGGCCGATTCAAGGAACTCTGCCTCGACGCGACGCTGCAGGTGGCGGGCGGGCGGCCGGGCTACGGCCTGCTCTGCGACAGCCGGCTCGGGCGGTCGGCGCTCTGGCGCGCGGCGGGGCAGGGGCTCTGGATCGGCCGGCCGGTGGAATGGCCGGGCTCGCGGCCCCTGACGCTGGAACCCGAGATCGGCCCGGATTTCGGCGGCCTCGCGGAATGGCCGGCCGAGCATGTCGTCAAGGTGCTCTGCTTCTGCCACCCCGACGACGACGCCGGGATGTGGGCGCGGCAGGAGGAGACGGTGCTGCGGCTGTTCCACGCCTGCCGCCGCAACCGGCTGGAGTTCCTGCTGGAGGTGATCCCCTCGAAGGTCGGGCCGGTGGACGACACCACCGTCGCGCGTCTGATCGAGCGGTTCTATGCGCTGGGCGTCTTCCCCGACTGGTGGAAGCTCGAGCCGATGCGGAGCCGCGCGGCCTGGGAGGCGGCCTGCCGCGCGATCGAGGCGCACGACCCGCACACGCGGGGCATCGTGGTCCTCGGCCTGGGCGCCGACGAGGCGGACCTGGCCGCGAGCTTCGCCGAGGCGGCGCGCCACCCGCTGGTCAAGGGCTTCGCCGTCGGCCGGACGATCCATGCCGCGCCGGGCCGGGCATGGCTGGCCGGCGAGATCGGCGACGAGGACTGCGTTGCGCGCATGGCAGATGGCTACGCGCGGCTCTGCACGATCTGGGACGAGGCGCGCAGGCAGAGGGAGGACGCCGCATGAGCACCGTGAGACTGACCGCCGCGCAGGCCCTCGTCCGCTGGCTGACGCGGCAGATGAACGAGGACGGCGAGCCCTTCATCGCGGGCGTCTGGGCGATCTTCGGCCACGGCAACGTGGCCGGGCTGGGCGAGGCGCTGCATGCCCATCGCGATGCGATTCCGACCTGGCGGGGCCACAACGAGCAGTCGATGGCGCATGCCGCGATCGCCTACGCCAAGCAGCTCGGCCGGCGCCGGGCGATGGCGGTGACCTCCTCGATCGGACCGGGGGCGACGAACATGGTCACGGCGGCCGCGCTGGCGCATGTGAACCGCCTGCCGGTCCTGTTCCTGCCGGGCGATGTCTTCGCCGGCCGCGGGCCGGACCCGGTGCTTCAGCAGATCGAGGATTTCGGCGACGGCACGGTGAGCGCGAACGACTGCTTCCGCCCGGTCAGCCGCTACTTCGACCGGATCACCCGGCCCGAGCAGCTTCTGACCGCGCTGCCGCGGGCGATGCGCACGATGACCGATCCCGCCGACTGCGGCCCGGTGACGTTGGCCTTCTGCCAGGACGTGCAGGCCGAGGCCTGGGACTGGCCCGAGAGCTTCTTCGCGCCGCAGGTCTGGCGGATGCGGCGGCTGCAGCCCGACCCGGTGGAGCTGGAGCAGGTGGCCGGGATCCTCGCCGAGGCGACGGCGCCGGTGATCGTCGCCGGCGGCGGGGTGCACTATGCCCAGGCGACCGGCGCGCTCGCCGCCTTTGTCGAGGCGCATGGCGTGCCGGTGGTCGAGACGCAGGCCGGCAAGTCGGCGCTGCCCTGGGACCATCCGCTGAACCTCGGGCCCGTGGGGGTGACGGGCGCCTCCTCGGCCAACGCCGTCTGCGAGGCGGCCGACGTGATCCTGGGCGTGGGCACCCGGTTCCAGGACTTCACCACCGGCTCCTGGGCGCTGTTCAAGAACCCGCGGCGCCGGCTCGTCTCGCTCAACGTCAATGCCTACGACGCGGCCAAGCACGGTGCGGTGCCGCTCTGCGCCGATGCCCGCGACGGGCTCGAGGCGCTCTCGCGCAAGCTCTCGGCCCACCGCTTCGCGCCGCCCGACCCCGCGCTCAAGGCCCAGTGGTTCGAGAGCGTCGATCCGCTGACCGAGGCGCCGAAGGACGGCAACGCGCTGCCCACCGACCAGCAGGTGATCGGCGCCGTGCAGCGCGCGGCGGGGCCCGACACGGTCATCATGTGCGCGGCCGGCACCATGCCCGGCGAGCTGCACAAGCTGTGGAAGGCGGGGCGGCCGATGTCCTACCACATGGAATACGGCTATTCCTGCATGGGCTACGAGATCGCCGGCGCCCTCGGCATCAAGATGGCCGAGCCCGACCGCGACGTCGTCTGCATGGTGGGCGACGGCAGCTACATGATGATGAACTCCGAACTCGCCACCGCGGTGATGATGGGGCTCAAGATCACCGTCGTGATCACCGACAACCGCGGCTTCGGCTGCATCAACCGGCTGCAGAAGGCGACCGGCGGGGCGGAGTTCAACAACCTTCTCGACCATGCGCGGCACGTGACCCCCGCGAACATCGACTTCGCCGCCCATGCGGCGGCGATGGGCGCGGCGGCGGTGCACGCAGGCTCGATCGCCGAACTCGAGGCGGCGCTGGCCCGCGCGAAGGAGGCGAGCGGCCCCTTCGTCGTCGTCATCGACACCGACCCCTATCCCTCCACGCCGCACGGCGGCCACTGGTGGGATGTGGCGGTGCCCGAGGTCTCCACCCGCGAGGAGGTGAAGGCCGCCCGCAAGGCCTACGAGGCCCGACTGAAGGCCAGACTCGAGGAAAGCACATGATCCGCTACGGCACCAACCCGATCGCCTGGGCCAATGACGACGACCGGTCGATCGGCGCCCATGTCCCGACCGAGCAGATCCTGCGGGAGGCCGGCGAGGTCATCGGCTTCGACGGGATCGAGAACGGCCACCGCTGGCCGGAGGATCCAGCCGAGCTGAAGGCGCTGCTCGGCCGGCACGGGCTGGCCTTCATCTCGGGCTGGTATTCGCTGGAGCTGCTCACCCGGTCGGTCGAGCGCGAGATCGAGGCGTTCCAGCCGCATCTCGCCCGGCTGAAGCACAACGGCTGCGAGGTGGCGATCGTCTGCGAGACCTCGAACGCGATCCACGGCCGGGCCGACCTGCCGCTGTCGCGGCGCGAGCGGCTGAGCCCCGAGGCGATGCAGGTCTTCGGCGCCAAGGTCGAGGCCTTCGCCGAATACCTCGCCGCGCAGGGGCTGACGCTCGTCTACCATCACCACATGGGCACGGTGGTCGAATCGCCCGAGGAGATCGACGCCTTCATGGCGGCGACCGGGCCGCATACCAAGCTGCTGTTCGACGCCGGCCACTGCTTCTTCGGCGGCGGCGACCCCGAGGCGGTGCTGGCCCGGCACGTCGGGCGGGTGCGCCACTTCCACGCCAAGAACGTGCGGCCGGCGGTGATGCGCGAGGTGCGCGCCAACGACTGGAGCTTCCTGAGGGGCGTCATCGAGGGCGTCTTCACCGTGCCGGGCGACCCCGAGGGCGGCATCGACTTCGCCCCGCTGCTGCGGACGCTCGCCGAGGCGGGCTACGACGGCTGGCTGGTGATCGAGGCGGAGCAGGACCCGGCCGTGCGCAATCCGCTCGAGTACCAGTCGCTGGGCCTCAGGACGCTGAAGCGCCTCGCCCGCGAAGTCGGGCTCGACCGCGAGGCCGCGCCGGCATGAAGCTGATCGACGTCCAGCACCCGTTCTTCCGCCCGCTCTGGCGGCGGGTGGCGGTGGTGGCGGTCTGTCTCGGCTGGGCGGCGGTGGAGCTTGCCGGGGGCGCGGTGTTCTGGGCGATCCTGTTCGGGGCGGTCGGGCTCTACTGCGCGCACCAGTTCTTCGTGGCGTTCGACCCGCCGGAGGATCGGGGAGGAGGCGGGCAATGAAGGACTTCGGCTATTTCGAGGCGGCCGACTGCGACCTTGCGGCCTTCGCCGCGCTGACGGGGCAGAGGCTTGATGCGGCAGAGGTGCCCCTTGCCGCCGAAGTGGTCCGCAACGTGCCCGTCTACGACATGCCTGCGCTGCGCGGCGTGCTGGCGGACCCGCCCCGCCGCCGGGCGCTGATGGGCGAATGGGGCCATGTCCTCGGCCGCTCGGCCGGCGTGCTGGTGCTGCGCGGCGCCTGCGCCGACCTCGGCGCGGTCGATGCGGCGACGGCGATCTACGAGGGCATCATCGCGGCCGAGAAGGCCGCCGGCGGCGGCGGCGTGGACCATTTCGCGAAGGCCGGCGCGAACGACCGGATCTGGAATTCGCTCCAGAAGCTGTGCCTGGCCGACCCGGAGGTCTTCGCGCGCTACTTCGGCAACGATGCGATCGCCGCGGTCTGCGAGGCCTGGCTCGGCCCGGGCTACCAGATGACGGCGCAGGTCAACCTGGTCCGCCCCGGCGGCGCGGCGCAGACGGCCCACCGCGACTATCACCTGGGGTTCCAGACCGGGGAGACCGCCGCCCGCTTCCCCGCCCATGCGCACGACCTTTCGGCGGTGATGACGCTGCAGGGCGCCGTGGCCCATTGCGACATGCCGGTGGAGAGCGGGCCGACGAAGCTCCTGCCCTTCTCGCAGCGCTTCGGTCCGGGCTACCTGGCCTGCCGCCGGCCCGAGTTCCGCGACTTCTTCGAGGCGCATTGTGTCCAGCTTCCGCTCGCCAGGGGCGATGCGCTGTTCTTCAACCCCGCCCTGTTCCATGCCGCAGGCGAGAACCGCAGCGCCGGGATCCAGCGCATGGCGAACCTGCTCCAGGTCTCCTCGGCCTTCGGCCGGGCGATGGAGGCGGTGGACCGCGAGGCGATGTGCCGGCGGCTCTACCCGGCGATCCGCGCGCTGCGGGCGGCGGGCCGGCTGGGCGCGGCCGAGACCGAGGCGGCCATCGCGGCGGCGGCCGAGGGCTACGCATTCCCGACCAATCTCGACACCGACCCGCCGCTGGGCGGCCTGGCGCCCGAGACCCAGGCCGCGCTGTTCCGCCGCGCCCTGGCCGAGGACTGGCCGCCGGCCCGGTTCGAGGCGGCGCTTGCGGCCCAGGCGGCACGGCGCCGGGCCTGATGGAGGCAGACCGATGACGAGCCCGCTCCTGCGCAGACCCAGGGGAACCACCGGAAAGGTGCACGACATCACCCCCGCCACGGCGGGCTGGCGCTATGTCGGCTTCGGGCTCTACCGGCTGGCGGAGGGCGAGACGGTCGCCGAGCCGACCGGCGCGACCGAGGTGATCCTGGTGCTGGTGGAGGGCAGGGCCGAGATCGGCGCGGGGGAGCGCAGCTTCGGCGAACTGGGCGGGCGGATGGACGTGTTCGAGGGCACGCCGCCGCACTGCGTCTACGTGCCCCCGCGGTCGGACTGGTCGGCGCGCGCGACCACGGCCTGCACGCTGGCGGTCTGCGCCGCTCCGGCGCCGGGCGGCCTGCCCGCCCAGGTCATCGGGCCGGCCGGCATCGGCCGGGTGACGCGGGGCAAGGGCGCCAACACGCGCCACATCCACCCCATCGCCATGGAGGAGCGCGACGTCGCCCAGAGCCTTCTGGTGACGGAGGTCTTCACCCCGCAGGGCAACTGGTCGTCCTATCCGCCGCATCGGCACGACGAGGACGACTACCCCCGCATGACCTACCTGGAGGAGACCTACTACCACCGGCTGAACCCTCCGCAGGGCTTCGGCCTCCAGCGGGTCTGGACCGAGGACGGCACGCTCGACGAGACCATGGCGGTGCAGAACCACGACGTGGTGCTGGTGCCGCGCGGCCACCACCCCTGCGGCGCGCCCTACGGCTACGAGATGTACTACCTCAACGTCATGGCGGGACCGATCCGCAAGTGGCGGTTCCAGAACCACCCCGACCACGACTGGATCTTCCGGCGCGACGCCCTGCCCTGAAACGGGCGGCGCCCGCCTCCGCGCGGGAGACGGGCGCCTCGCAAGCCGACCGCGCGCGCCTACTTCGGCGCGATCATCATCACCATCTGCCGGCCTTCCAGCTTCGGCATGTTCTCGATCCTGGCCACGTCCTTCACGTCGTCGGCCACGCGGTTCAGCAGGTCGAGCCCGAGCTCCTGGTGCGCCATCTCGCGGCCGCGGAAGCGCAGGGTGATCTTCACCTTGTCGCCCTCCTCGAGGAACTTCATCACCGACCGCATCTTCACGTCATAATCGTGCTTGTCGGTGCCGGGGCGGAACTTGATCTCCTTGATCTCGATGATCTTCTGTTTCCGCCGCGCCTCGGCCTCGCGCTTCTGCGTCTCGTACTTGTACTTGCCGAAGTCCATGATCTTGCAGACCGGCGGACTGGCGTTCGGCGAGATCTCGACGAGGTCGAGCCCCGCCTCCTCGGCCAGCATCAGCGCCTTCCTCGGATCGACGATGCCGAGGTTCTCGCCATCGGCGCCGATCAGCCGGATTTCGGGGGCCCGTATGCGTCCGTTGACGCGGGGGCCGGTCTCGCGCACCGGCGGGGCGTTGTGAGGTCTGCGGGCTATGGCTTCGGTCCTTTCGAGCTGGGAAGCGTGTCGGGGCAGGAAAATAGCGGCGGCGGAATGGGCTTTCAACCGGCGAATGCCCGACGGCGTGTCCGCCCCGCGCCGCATGGGCATGCCCGCGCCGCCGGGGTCCGGCCACCGGGGGGGCGGGAGCGGAGCCCGTCGGCCATGCCGCGGCCGACCGGCGACGCGGCGCCCTCCCCTCGGCATCGTGGTCCTCGCCGTGCTTCGCGGCGGCGGCCACAGGTTCCGGGCAGGGCAGCGGGCCGCCCGCGCGGCGGAAGGGGGCGAGAGCCGCGGAGGCGGCGGAGGAGGCCGAGGCCGAGGCGGCCGAACGCGACGCGCCCATGGCGGGGGCGCGGCGCGCGTCCCGGGGCTCCGACCGCGACGGGGCATTCGCGCCGCTCGGCCGCGCGCCCCACGGCAGGCCGCGGGAGGACCGCCTGCGCGGCGGCCCGCAGCGCGCGCGACAGGCCCCGGCCCCGGCCCGGCGGGCTCGTGCAGGTCCGCCCGGCGCCGGGCCTTTCGGGCGGGGCCTTCGGCTCAGATCCCGTCGCCGACGAAGGCCTTCTCGACCACGTATTCGCGCGGCTCGCTGTTGGCGCCCTCGCGCAGGCCCCAGCCCTCGAGCACCGCCTTGACGTCGGTGTTGAAGGCAAGGCTGCCGCAGACCATCGCGCGGTCGCGCGCGGGGTCGAGCGGCCCTTCGAGGCCGAGGTCGGCGAAGACCTTGCCCGAGGTCAGGTTGTCGGTGATCCGCCCCATGTGCGGGCCCTGCTCCCGCGTCGTCGTGGGATAGTAGAAGAGCTTGCCCTCGACCATCTCGCCGATCAGCGGGTCGTCCTTCAGGCTCTCGACGAGCTGCCGGCCGTATTCCAGTTCGGCCGCCTCGCGGCAGGTGTGCATCAGGATGACCTGGTCGAACTTCTCGTAGGTCTCGGGGTCGCGCATCAGCGAGGCGAAGGGCGCGATGCCGGTGCCGGTGGCGAGGAACCACAGGCGCCTGCCGGGCAGGAGCGCATCGAGCACCAGCGTGCCCACCGGCTTCGGCCGCAGGATGATCTGGTCGCCGGGCCGGATGTGCTGGAGCCGCGAGGTGAGCGGCCCGTCGGGCACCTTGATCGAGTAGAATTCGAGCGTGTCGTCCCAGCTCGGCGAGGCGATGGAATAGGCGCGCAGCAGCGGCCGGCCGCCGTCGTCGAGCAGCCCGATCATCACGAATTCGCCCGAGCGGAAGCGCAGCGACTGCGGACGGGTGACCCGGAAGGAGAACAGCCGGTCGGTCCAGTGCCGCACCTCGGTCACGGTCTGGGCGTCGGGCAGGGTCCGCACGGGCGGGACGGGGGCGGCGTCGTTCACGGTGGCTCGGTCGTTCATCCTGTCGCGCGGGGCTGACACCCCGCCTCTCTGTAGCGGCGTTTCGGCGTCGGGGGAAGGCCGGGATCAGGCGCGCATCCGCGACCGGTGGTCGTGCGCGCGCCAGTCCGCCCGGGCGAGCCACTGGTCCTCGGTCTGGCGCGCGGCGAGGGCGGCGTCGATCTCGACCTCGTCGAAGCCCGACCGCCGGGCCATGGCATACTGGTCGGCGATCACATGGCCGGCGGCGCGGAGCCGCCCGGCGAACCCCGCCTGCCGCAGGCGCCGCGCCAGCGTGAAGCCGCGCCCGTCGGAGAACCTGGGGAAGGCGATGCGGATCGCCTCCACCCCCTCGAGGTCGAGCGCGGCGACGTCGGCGTCGGGCCCGAGGTCGAGCCCCCGGGCGCGCTGGTTCGCGGCCGGCGGGACGAAGCCGTGCGGCCAGTCCTCGGCGTGGAAGCCGTCGTCGCGCACGATCACATGCCCGCTCATGCCGCGTTCTCCCTGACCGGGCCGCGGACGACCCTGCCGTTGACGAAATGGATGCCGCATTCGGTCTTGTCGCTGCCGCGCCAGCGGCCCGCGCGCTCGTCCTCGCCCTCGGCGACGGGCGTGGTGCAGGGCGCGCAGCCGATCGAGGGGTAGCCGCGCGCCACGAGCGGGTGCCGCGGCAGGCGGTTCTCGATCATGTAGTCGATCACGTCCCCCTTCTCCCAGTGGGCGAGGGGGTTGACCTTGATGCGCCCGGCCGCGTCGGTCTCGAAGAAGTCGAGCGTGGCGCGCTGGCCGCCCTGGAACCGCTTGCGGCCGGTGATCCAGGCGTCGAAGCCGGCAAGCGCCTGTTCGAGCGGCTCGGTCTTGCGCAGGGTGCAGCAGGCATCAGGGTCGGTGCGGTGCAGCAGGCCCGAGGGATCGCGCGCGGCGATCTCGGCCCGGGCGGCGGTGATGCGGCGCACGTCGGTCAGCCCGAGCCTGGCCGAGACCTCGGTCTGATAGGCGAGGGTTTCGGGAAAGAGCATCTCGGTGTCGATGAACAGGACCGGCAGCGTGCGGTCGAGCACCGAGACGAGGTGCAGCAGCACGACCGATTCGGCGCCGAAGGAGGAGACGAGGGCGATGCGGCCCACCGCCGGGTCCGACAGCGCACGCTCGAGCACCGCCACGGCGCCGTGGTGGCGGTAGCGCCGGTTGAGGTGCGCGGCGCGGTCGGGCGGGGCGGGAAGGGGGGCTTCAAGCGGCATCGCGTTCCCCTTCCCGGGCGTAGAGGGCGGCCTTGAACGGCTCGGCCCCGAGGCGGCGGTAGGCCATCAGGAAGGTCTCCTCCGGCCCCTGCCTGAGGTCGAGATAGGCCAGGATCAGGCGTTCGATGGCGGGCACGATCTCGTCGTAGGCGAAGCCCGGACCGGCGCGCTCGCCGATCGCGGCGGTTTCGGTGGCGTCGCCGCCGAGGGTGATCTGGTAGTTCTCGACCCCCGCGCGGTCGAGCCCGAGAATGCCGATGTGGCCGACGTGGTGGTGGCCGCAGGCGTTAATGCAGCCCGAGATCTTGATCTTGAGCGGCCCGACCGCGTGCTCGAGCTTGAGCGCGTCGAGCCGCAGCGCAAGCTCCTGCGCCACCGGGATCGAGCGTGCCGTGGCCAGCGCGCAGTAGTCCATGCCGGGGCAGGCGATGATGTCGGAGGCAAGCCCGATGTTCGCCGTGCCGAGCCCGGCCTTCAGCAGCCGGGCGTGCAGGGCCGGCAGGTCGGCGCGGGCGACATGCGGCAGGATCACGTTCTGCTCGTGGCTGATCCGCAGTTCGCCGTAGCCGTAGTCGTCGGCGAGGTCGGCCAGCACGCGCATCTGCGCCGCGGTGGCGTCGCCGGGGGTGGCGCCGTGGGCCTTGAGCGAGACGGTGACGATGGCATGGTCGGGGCGCCGGTGGGCGGTGAGGTTGGTTTCGGCCCAGGCGCGGTAGACGGGGTCGCGGCGCGCCTCCTCCTCGGCCGCGACCGGCTTCGCCACGAACGCGGGCGGGGCGAAGGACTGTTGGATTTCTGCAAGAAGAACCTGATCCGAGCCGTCGTAGCGGGGCCGGATGGTTGCGAATTCCTCCTCGACGAGCGACCGGATGCGGTCGATCCCCTCCTCGTGGACGGTGATCTTGATGCGCGCCTTGTACTTGTTGTCGCGCCGGCCGAGCATGTTGTAGACGGCGAGGATCGCCTCGACGTAGGGAAGCAGGTCGGCCGCGGGCAGGAAGTCGCGGATCACCTTGCCGATCATCGGCGTGCGGCCGAGGCCGCCGCCCACGATCACCTCGAAGCCGGTCTCGCCGGCCGCGTTGCGGACCATCCGCAGCCCGATGTCATGCGCCCGCGTCACCGCACGGTCGTTCGGGCTGCCGGTGATGGCGATCTTGAACTTGCGCGGCAGGAACTGGAACTCGGGGTGGTCGGTGGACCACTGGCGCAGCAGCTCGGCATAGGGCCGCGGGTCGGCGATCTCGTCGGCGGCGGCGCCCGCGAAGTGGTCGGCGGTGACGTTGCGGATCGTGTTGCCCGAGGTCTGGATCGCGTGCAGCCCCACCTCGGCCAGCGCATCCAGGATGTCGGGCACGTCCCTCAGCTTCGGCCAGTTGAACTGGATGTTCTGCCGGGTGGTGAAGTGGCCGTAGCCCTTGTCCCACCGCTCGGCGATGTCGGCGAGCCGGCGCATCTGCGCCGAGGAGAGCGTGCCGTAGGGAATGGCCACGCGCAGCATGTAGGCGTGCAGCTGGAGGTAGAGCCCGTTCATCAGGCGCAGCGGGCGGAACTCCTCCTCGGTCAGGGCGCCGGAGAGGCGGCGTTCGACCTGGGCGCGGAACTGGCGGTTCCGCTCGGCGAGGAAGGCGTGGTCGAATTCGCTGTAGCGATACATCGGTTCTCTCTCCTCGGCGTTCCCGGGACGGGAAGGCGCCGGTCTGCCGCGACGGGGCGCGCTGCGCGGATGCGGCGGATCAGGTCTGCGGAATCCCCTCGGCCTGTTTCCCGTGGGGGTAGTTGGACGGGCCGCGGGTGCGGAAGGTCTCGCGGAAGTGGACGGGTTCGGGGCCCCTGGGCCCGGGACGCGCATCGGCGAGGTAGACGCCGACCACGCGGTCCTCCTGCGCCGAGGCCTCGATCAGCCGCAGTTCGGCCTCGGCCTCGTCGGTGAGCAGTTCGGCATCGGCGTGCCGCGGGCTCCAGCGGCCGTCGGCGGCGAGGTAGACGACCTCGCCGGTCAGAAGGTCGTTGGCGGTGACGACCTTGGGGGAGAAGGCTCGGCTCACAGGAAGGCCTCCCAGGCGACGACGGGTTCGGGAAGGTGAAGCTCGGCGCCGGCGCGGCGGGGCGCGAGGCCGAGAAGGATCACGGCGGGGCCGGTGAGGCCGGCCGCCTCGAGCGCCTCCGGCAGCGCGCCGAGGGTGGTGGCCAGCACGCGCTCGTCGGGGCGCGAGGCGTTCTCGACCACGCTGACCGGCGTCTCGGGGAGGGCGCCGTGCATCAGCAGCCGGCCGGCGATGTAGCGCGCGGCGCGCTTGCCCATGTAGATCGCCGCCACCTCGCCCGGGCGCGCCAGGGCGCGCCAGTCGTGGTCGGCGAAGCCCTTCGCATCGTGCCCCGTCACCAGGTGCACGCCGCTGTTGCGGCCCCGCCGGGTGAGGCTCTGGCCGATCGCGGCGGCGGCGGCGGCCGAGGTGATGCCCGGCACGATCTCCCAGGGGATGCCCGCGGCCTCGAGCGCCTCGATCTCCTCCTCGAGCCGGCCGAACACGCCGGGGTCGCCCGACTTCAGGCGCACCACGCGCGCGCCGGACCTCGCGAAGGCGACCAGCATCGCATCGATCTCGGCCTGCGGCACCGAGGGGCCGAAGCCCTCCTTGCCGGCATCGACCAGCCGCGCGCCCGGACCGGCGAGCGCCAGGATGGCGGCCGGCACGAGCCGGTCGTGCACCACCACCTCGGCGGCCTCGATCGCCCGGACCGCCCGCAGCGTGAGCAGGTCGGGGTCGCCGGGACCCGCGCCGACGAAGCTGACGATACCGGGGGTGCCGGGGGTGGGGGCCATGCCGGAATCTCCTGACTCGACACCCGGAATATAGGACAGGTTTCTTGCCGGATGCCATTCCGACTTGAAAATAAGGAAGAATGTTCCATAGACTCTCATTCCTGGGAACAGATTCCCGGATTGCAGGAGAGGGCGGAATGGCGGTCCGACTCGATGAGATCGACCGGAAAATCCTGACCGAACTTCAGGCCGATGCCAGCCAGTCGCTCGACGAGATCGCGCGCAAGGCGGGCTCCTCCAAGACGCCGGTCTGGAACCGGATCCGCAAGCTGCGCGAGGCCGGCGTGATCGGCCGGCAGACGGTGATCCTCGATCCCGAGGCGCTGGGGCTCGAGGCCTGCTTCTTCGTGCTGATCCGCACCTCGGAGCACGAGGCCGAATGGCAGCGCAGGTTCCTCGAGGTGCTGAGGAAGCGGCCCGAGGTGCTGGAGGCGCACCGGCTGGCCGGCGACATCGACTACATCCTCAAGGTGCGCGTGAAGAATGCCCGCGCCTACGACACCTTCTACCAGGCGCTGATTTCCGAGGTGCGCATCTACAACGTCACGGCACTCCTCAGCATGGAGGAGATCAAGGCGACGACCGTGCTGCCGGTCTGACCCGGCTACTGCGCGATGTGCACGAGCCGCAGGCGGGTCGTGTCGGAGGCGGTCAGCCCGTCCTCGCTGTCCTCGCCCTGCCACTCCAGCTCGAAGAGCACGGGATGCCGGGCGGGCTGGAAGCGCGCCAGCCCGAAGACCTCGTCCTTGCGGTCGGCCCGGTGCACCACGGCCCAGACCATCGGGCTCATCGGCGGCTGCGTCCGGTAGCCGTCGCATTCGATGTCGGCGAGGATCTCGGGGGCGGTCGCGCGCAGTTCGAGGTTCAGCGGCTGGTGCGCCTCGTCGGTGCCGAATTCGTAGGGCGTGATGCGGGCCAGCATCGCCTGGCCGTTCAGGTGACCCTGGAAGCGCCAGCATGGGGCGTCCTCGAGGGGGACGGCGACGCCGGTCGCCGGTGCCTCGCCCTCGATCAGGTGCTCGAAGCCCTGCGGCGCAAGGAAGGTCGGGCGCAGCGGCACCTCCGCGCGGAAGGCGAGCTGTCCGGTGACGTCCGAGGGGTCGCGCCACTGCCCGCTGGCTTCGACCTCCGGCTTGAAGCGCCCGCAGCGTTCCATCGCCGCGCGCAGCTCGCCCTCGTGCCCGCCGCTCACCTAGCCCGCCGCGGCGCTCAGGCCGGAGAGCGGCCGCGGGCGTTCCGGGCTGGCCGCGAAACGCAGCAGCCCGCGCAGGTCGCCGGTGCGCAGGCAGGTCTGCACCTCCTCGGGGAAGCAGGCGGTCCGGTAGCGGCCGAAGATCAGGCGGAGTTCCTGGCGCATGTCGATGTCGGTCTCGATCCCCATCAGGCTGACGCTGCTCGCGATGCCGGCGAGGCCGCGCGCGGCCTCCGCCACGTCGGCGCAGGTGGCGCCGGGGCGCGCGGCGAGGTTGCGCCAGCCGTGCGCGACGATGCGTTGCATGTCGCGGCCGAGCGCCTCGGTGAGGGCCGTGGCGTCGCCGGTCGCCATGTGGCGCCGCGCCGCCTCGGCCAGCTGCGCGCGGACCCGGTCTTCCAGGAACCGCTGCCGCCAGCGGTCAAGCTGGAGGTTGATGCGGTCGGCGATGGAGACGCCGGCCCCGGAGAAGTGGTCGATCGGGAGGACGATGCGGTCGCCCGCGTCGGGCAGGCCGATCTCGCCCCCGGCATCCTGGCCGCCGCCGCAGACCCCCCGGAGCGCGCGGCTGGCTGGGGGGGATCGGCGCAGCCGGCGTGATCTCGAGCCGGGCGGTGCGGGCAAGCTCCAGCCCTTCGGGTTCGAGGATCACGCCCGAGAAGGGCCCCGCGCCCTCGGGCAGGCCCGCCGCCGAGGCGACCGACATGACGGTGATCCCGGTTTCGGTGAAGAGCGCGCCTTCGGGAATGGTGAGGGCGTAGGCGGCGCCGTTCGTGCCCACGGCCGTGACGCTGCCACCCGCGGGGCCGATCCGCGCCCGTGCCGCCCGGTTCGGGTCGACCGTCAGCGTCAGGTCGAGCGGTGCGGCCGGGGCGGCATACCATGCTGGGTCGTCCCAGGACCGGGCCGCCGGCGGTGCGGCGGCGAGCAGGCAGAGCATGGCGGCAAGGATCAAGCGCCGCATCCTGGACCGCGGCGAAGGACGCAACGCCCCGGAAGGTTGGCTGCGGACGTCGATCCGATCCACCGCCGCGGTCGCCGGTCAGCGTTCGACCCGAAGCGCGCGCAGGCCGTGGAAGTGGTAGAGGTCTGCATAGAGCGGCGGTTCGGCCAGCCGCAGGCCGGGGCAGCGCCGGAACAGGATCGGCAGCGCGGTGCGGAGTTCCAGCCGCGCGAGAGGCGCGCCGACGCAGAAGTGGAGCCCCGCGCCGAAGCTCGCGTTGGGGCGGACGGGCCGCGCGGGATCGAACCGGGCGGGGTCGGGCCAGACCGCGGGATCGCGGTTGGCGGCGGCGAGCAGCAGCCCCACCTCGTCGCCGCGGCGGAAGGCGTGGCCGGCCACCTCGCAGTCCTCGTAGCAGTGCCGGGTGAAGAGATGGAGCGGCGGATCCCAGCGCAGGATCTCCTCGACGGTCGCATCGACCGCCCCTTCTCCGAGCACGGCGGCCGGGTCGGCCTGCGCGAGGAGCGCCTTCACCCCGTTGCCCAGCGTGTGCACGGTGGCCTCGTGGCCGGCGTTGAGCAGCAGGATGCAGGTGGCCACGAGCTCGTCGGGGCCGAGCCTCTCGCCATCCTGCTCGGCGGCGATCAGGTGGGTGATCAGGTCGTCCGCCGGGCGGTGGCGGCGTTCCTCGATGTAGCCGCGCAGGAAGGCGACGAAGGCCTCGGTCGCGGCCACCGCGGCGTCCTCGACCGCGCGGCTCCGGCGGGCCTGATACATGGCGACCATCGCGTTCGACCACGACAGCAGGTCGGGCGCCCGTTCCTCGGGCACGCCGAGCAGGCGCGCGATGACGATCACCGGCACCTGCGTGCAGTAGGCGGGGATCAGGTCGAAGGGGCCGGCGGGGAAGCGGTCGATCAGCTCGTGGCAGAGCAGGGCGATCTCGGGGGCGAGCGCGGCGATGCGCCGCGAGGTGAAGGCGCGCAGCACGAGCCCCCTGAGCCGGGTGTGGCGCGGCGGCTCGAGTTCCAGCATCGAATGCGCCTCGACCGCATAGAAGGGCGCCAGGTGCGGCGGGACCGGCCGGCGCCGCTCGGGCGGCACCTCGCGCCCGAAGCGGCGGTCGCGCAGCAGGGCGTTGACCAAGTCCCAGCGCGCCGAGACGGGCAGGCCGTAGTCCTCCCAGAAGGCGACGGGGCCCGCGGCGCGGACGCGGTCGTAGAAGGCCCAGGGGGCCTGCACGAAGGCGGGGTCGGTCGGCGACTGGGCAAGGCGTTCCATGCCGACCGAGTAGCGCGCCCGCCGCCCCGGCGCCAGACCGCCGGCGCGGGTGGTCAGGCGGATTCGAGCGCGGCGATGATCGGCGAGAAGTCCGCCGCCTTCAGCGAGGCGCCGCCGACCAGCGCGCCGTCCACCTCGGCCATGGAGAAGATCTCGGCCGCGTTGCCGGGCTTGACCGACCCGCCGT
>JANZZL010000088.1 GCA_026419405.1 Paracoccaceae bacterium
CGAGGATGTTCCGTGTATGTTCTCATTTTTCGATTGGAGACTCGGCGCGGAGGGACTATCTGTTAACCCTCATTCCGGGGTGGACGATGGCCGAGCAGCGCGAGATCGAGGTGCGGGGCGCCCGCGAGCACAACCTCAAGAACATCGACGTCACGATCCCGCGCGACAAGCTCACGGTGATCACCGGGCTTTCCGGTTCGGGGAAGTCCTCGCTTGCCTTCGACACGATCTATGCCGAGGGCCAGCGCCGCTACGTCGAGAGCCTGAGCGCCTATGCGCGCCAGTTCCTCGACATGATGCAGAAGCCCGACGTGGACCATATCTCGGGCCTGTCTCCCGCCATCTCGATCGAGCAGAAGACGACCTCGAAGAACCCGCGCTCAACCGTCGGCACGGTGACCGAGATCTACGACTACCTGCGGCTTCTGGTCGCCCGCGCCGGCACGCCCTACAGCCCGGCGACCGGCCTGCCGATCGAGGCGCAGCAGGTGCAGGACATGGTGGACCGGGTCATGGCGATGCCCGAGGGCACGCGCGCCTACCTGCTTGCCCCGGTGGTGCGCGACCGCAAGGGCGAATACCGCAGGGAGTTCCTGGAGCTGCGCAAGCAGGGCTTCCAGCGGGTCAAGGTGAACGGGCAGTTCCACGAGCTCGACGACCCGCCGGTGCTCGACAGGAAGCTCCGCCACGACATCGACGTGGTGGTGGACCGCATCGTGGTGAAGGAAGGGCTCGAGACCCGGCTGGCCGACAGCTTCCGCACCGCGCTCGACCTCGCCGACGGGATCGCGGTGCTCGAGACCGCGCCGCAGGACGGCTCCGAGCCCGAGCGCATCACCTTCTCGGAGAACTTCGCCTGCCCGGTCTCGGGCTTCACCATTCCCGAGATCGAGCCCAGGCTGTTCTCGTTCAACGCCCCCTTCGGCGCCTGTCCGGCCTGCGACGGGCTGGGGATGGAGCTCTTCTTCGACGAACGCCTCGTCGTGCCCGACCAGGCGGTGCGGCTCGACAAGGGCGCGATCGCGCCCTGGCGCAACATGAGCCCGTTCCAGACCCAGACGGTCGAGGGAATCGCCCGGCACTACGGGGTGGACCCGCGCACCCCCTGGAAGGACCTTCCCGAGGCGGTGCGGCGGGTGTTCCTCCACGGTTCGGGCGATGAGGAGATCACCTTCCGCTTCGACGAGGGCGGGCGCATCTACACCGTGACCCGCCCCTTCGAGGGGCTGATCCCCAACATGGAGCGGCGCTACCGCGAGACCGACAGCGCCTGGAGCCGCGAGGAGCTGGAGCGCTACCAGAACAGCCGCCCCTGCGGCGCCTGCGGCGGCCATCGGCTCAAGCCCGAGGCGCTGGCGGTGAAGGTGGCGGGGCTGCACATCGGCGAGGTGGTCGAGAAGTCGATCCGCGAGGCGCTGGCCTGGGTCGAGGAGGTTCCCGCCCGGCTCACGGCGCAGAAGAACGAGATCGCCCGCGCGATCCTGAAGGAGATCCGCGAGCGGCTGGGCTTCCTCGTCAACGTCGGGCTCGACTACCTCACCCTCAGCCGCGCCGCCGGCACGCTCTCGGGCGGCGAGAGCCAGCGCATCCGGCTGGCCTCGCAGATCGGCTCGGGGCTGACCGGGGTGCTCTACGTGCTCGACGAGCCCTCGATCGGCCTGCACCAGCGCGACAACGACCGCCTGCTCGCGACGCTGCGGAACCTGCGCGACCAGGGCAACACGGTGCTTGTCGTCGAGCACGACGAGGAGGCGATCCGCAGCGCCGACCACGTGCTCGACATCGGCCCCGGTGCGGGGGTGCACGGCGGCCGGATCGTCGCCCAGGGCACGCCCGAGCAGATCGCGGCCGACCCCGCCTCGCTCACCGGGCAGTATCTTTCCGGCGCGCGGGCCATCCCGGTGCCCGCCGAGCGCCGCAAGGGTAACGGAAAAAGTCTTACCGTCGTAGGGGCCTGCGGGAACAACCTCAAGAACGTGACGGTGGAATTCCCGCTCGGCAGGTTCGTCTGCGTGACCGGCGTCTCGGGCGGCGGCAAGTCCACCCTCACGATCGAGACGCTCTACAAGACCGCCGCGGTCCGGCTCAACGGCGCGCACGAGACGCCGGCCCCCTGCGAGACGATCCGGGGCTTCGAGCATCTCGACAAGGTGATCGACATCGACCAGCGCCCGATCGGTCGCACGCCGCGGTCGAACCCGGCCACCTACACCGGCGCCTTCACCCCGATCCGCGACTGGTTCGCCGGTCTGCCCGAGGCGAAGGCGCGCGGCTACGGGCCGGGGCGGTTCAGCTTCAACGTGAAGGGCGGGCGCTGCGAGGCCTGCCAGGGCGACGGCGTCATCAGGATCGAGATGCACTTCCTGCCCGACGTCTACGTCACCTGCGAGACCTGCAAGGGCCACCGCTACAACCGCGAGACGCTGGAAATCAGGTTCAAGGGCAAGAGCATCGCCGACGTTCTGGAGATGACGGTCGAGGATGCCGAGCAGTTCTTCCAGGCGGTGCCGGCGATCCGCGAGAAGCTGACGGCGCTGCGCGAGGTGGGGCTTGGCTACATCAAGGTGGGCCAGCAGGCGACGACGCTCTCGGGCGGCGAGGCGCAGCGCGTCAAGCTTTCGAAGGAGCTCTCGCGGCGCGCCACCGGGCGCACGCTCTACATCCTCGACGAGCCGACGACGGGGCTGCACTTCGAGGACGTGCGCAAGCTGCTCGAGGTGCTGCACGCGCTGGTCGATCAGGGCAACTCGGTCGTGGTGATCGAGCACAACCTCGACGTGATCAAGACGGCCGACTGGATCATCGACATCGGGCCCGAGGGCGGCGACGGCGGCGGCGAGATCGTGGCCACCGGCACGCCCGAGGAGGTCGCGGCGGTCGAGCGCAGCCACACCGGCCGCTATCTCAAGCCGCTGCTCACGTCGCGCCGGCGCGTCGCGGCGGAGTAGCCCCGGCGCCCGGGGCCCGCCGCGCCGTCGGCCGCGACGGCTCCGCGGCGGGCGACCGCGTCTGCGGGGCGGACTCCGGCGGGGCGGCCGCGTCCCAGACGATCTCGGTTGCGCCCCGTCTGCGCCAGGCCGCCTGCTGCGCGAGGTCGCGCGCCGCCCGGCTCTCGCGGCCGAGCGCCAGCGCCCGGATCCGCGCCGCCAGGCGGTCGGCGCCGATCCCGAGCCAGACGCGCAGCGCAAGCAGCGCCGGCGTCAGCACCAGGGTGAGGACCGTGGCGATGCCGAGGCCGAAGACGACGGCCGTGGCGAGCTGCTTCCACCACAGCGCGGTCGGGCTGTCGATCGTGTAGCCGCCGTTCACGAAGTCGAGGCTCAGGCCGAACATCATCGGCGCAAGGCCCGCCATCGTGGTGATCGTGGTCAGCAGCACGGGCCGGATCCGCTGCTCGGCGGTGCGGACGATCGCCTCGAGCTTGGGCATGCAGCCGGAAAGCTCCTGGTAGGTGTCGATCAGCACGATGTTGTTGTTCACCACGATTCCGGCGAGCGCGACGATCCCCACCCCGGTCATGATGACCGAGAAGGGCTGGTCCATGACCAGCATCCCGATGAGCACGCCGGTGGTGGAAAGCACCACCGCCAGCAGCACCAGCACGGCGTTGTAGAACGAGTTGAACTGGGCGAGCAGGATCACGAACATCAGGCCGAGCGCGCCCGCGAAGGCCTGCATCAGGAAGGCCTGGCTCTCGGCCTGATCCTCCTGGTCGCCGGTCCATTCCCAGCTCACGCCTGCCGGCAGCGGCGCCTCGGCCTCGAGCCAGGCGGTGATCGCCGCGATCCGCTCGTTCGCCGTCACCGGCACCGCGCGGCCGCCGGCCGCATCCGCCGCGGCGAGCCGCTCGGCGGCCTCGGGCGCGGGCACCACGGCCAGCGGCCTGCCGGCGGCGTCGTCGATCCGCACGAGGCCCGGCGCGACATCGGCCTTCACGTCGTAGTGGCGCTGCTGGTCCACCCGGTCGATCCGGCCGAGCTTGGCCACGGGCCTGCGCGTGACGAAGTTGGCCAGCGGCACGAGGCCCGCCGAGGTGCGCACCCGCAGTTCGTCGAGCGTGGCGAGCACCCGGTCCTCCGCAGGCAGGCGCACGCGGATCTCGATCTCCTCCCCGGATCCCTCGACCCGCATGGTGTCGAGCAAGAGCCCGCGGGTGACGAGCTGCACCATCGCGCCCACGGTCGCCACATCGGCGCCGAAGCGGCCGGCCTTCTCCACGTCCACGTCGATCTGCCAGTCGATGCCGGGCAGCGGCAGGGTGTTCTCGATGCCGATGATGCCCGGGGTCCGGGCGAGCCGCGCCTCGACCCGCCGCACCGCCTCGGCGAGCGCGCCGCGGTCCTCGCCCTTGAGCCGCAGGTGCAGCGGCTTGCCGGAGGAGGGGCCCCGCGAGAGGTTGAGGATCTCGGTCCGGATCCCCGGGATCCGGTCGAGCGCCGCCTCGATCCGCGCCACGATCAGGTCGCCGTCGAGGTCGGGGTCGTGCCGGCGGTCCTCCCAGGGGGCGAGCTCGATCTGGAGCTGGCCGATCGTGTCGAGCGGCGCCTGCCCGCCGCCGGTGTTCTGTCTGAGCCCGCCCGATCCCGCGAAGGCGAAGATGCTGTCGAGCCCTTCGATCGCGGCGACCGCCCGTTCGGCCTTTCCCACCAGCGCGTCCTTCTCGGCAAGGCTGAGGTTGCCGCGTGCACGCACGTAGACGATGACCTGCTCGGGCTCGCTCTCGACGAAGAACTCCACCCCCCGGTTGTGCTGCGCGTAGTGGCCGAAGACGGCGACGACGAAGGCGCCGACCGCGCCGACGGTGAGAAGCGGCATCACCGGGTTGCCCGCGATCAGCGCGATGAGGCGGCCGAAGAGGGTGCGGCGGTAGCCCGCCTCGACGACGCGCCGCCGCCGCCGCTGCGGCCGGGCCGCGCCGACCGTGATCCCGGTCAGCGCCGCGCCCGCAAGGAACATCGCCACCCCCGGCAGCCGGGCCGCCGGGCCAAGTCCTGCCGCCGGCACCAGGTAGTCGGGGTCGAGAAGCTGCATGGCGCCCGCGAAGGCGAGCCAGGCCGCCGGCACGACCAGCGCCGCGCGCAGCGCCCAGGGCAGCGGCCGCAGCGCCGCCGCGGCCTGGTCGAACCGGCGCGTGAGCCGACCGGCCACGCCGCCCAGCACCGGCAGGAAGATCAGCGCCACGACCAGCGAGGCCGAGAGCACGAAGATCAGGGTCACCGGCAGCATGGCCATGAACTCGCCCGCCACCCCCGGCCAGAACAGCATCGGCAGGAAGGCGCAGAGCGTGGTGGCCGTCGAGGAGACCACCGGCCAGAACATCCGCCGGGCGGCCTCGACATAGGCCCGCATCGGCCCGGAACCTTCCGCGATGCGCTTGTCGGCATGCTCGACCACCACGATCGCGCCATCGACCAGCATGCCGACGGCGAGGATGAGCCCGAACATCACGATGTTCGAGATCGCGATGCCCATCACCGCGAGCAGCGCGAAGCACAGCAGGAACGAGGTCGGGATGGCGAAGCCGACAAGCAGCGCCGAGCGCGGGCCGAGGGCGGCGAGCACCACGATCATGACCAGCGCGATGGCGGTCAGCACCGAGCCCTCGAGCTGGCCGACCATCGCGGCCACGTTCACCGACTGGTCGTTGGAGAGGTCCACGCGCACCGCCCGGCGCAGCTCCGGCGGCCAGTCGGCGGTCTCGGCCGCGACCGCCGCGCGCACCAGCGCGACCGTGTCGATCAGGTTGAAGCCCTTGCGCTTGACGACCTGGAGCGCGACGGTCGCGTCGCCGTTGTAGCGCGCGGTGCCCGCGCGGTCCTCGAAGGTGAGGCGGATGTCGGCCAGGTCGCCCAGCGTCACCACCCGGTCGCCGTTGACCTTCACCGGCAGGGCGCGGACATCGCGCGGTCCGCCGAACGAGGCGGGGATCTTCACCGCGAAGGCGCCGTCCGGCGTCTCCACCTCCCCGGCCGCGATCAGCCGGTTGTTGTTGACGACGACGGCGATCAGCTCCTCGGCGCTGACGTTGTAGGCCTCGAGCCGCAGCGGGTCGATCACGACCTCGAGCATCTCGTCGCGGTGGCCCGCGAGCGGGGCCTCGAGCACCGGCTCCAGCGCCTCGATCCGGTCCTGCATCTGCCGCGCGAGGCGCAGCAGCGTGCGTTCCGGCACCGCCCCCGAGAGGTTCACGATGACGATCGGGAACTCCGAGAAGTTGATCTCGTTGATCGAATACTGCTCGACACCCGAGGGAAAGCGCGCCTCGGCGCGGCCCATCGCATCGCGCAGGTCGGCGATGACCTTCGTCTTGTCCCAGCCGAACTCGAACTCGAGCGCGACCGCGGCGTAGCCTTCGGCCGCGATCGCCGACATCCGCTTCAGCCCCTCGAGGCCCGAGAGCTCGGTTTCCATCGGCCTGACCAGCAGCGTCTCGCTGTCCTCGGCCGAGATGCCGGGGAAGGGCACCGAGACGAAGAGCACCGGCACCTCGATGTCGGGCTCGCCCTCCTTCGGCAGGCCGAGGTAGGCAAGGCCGCCGGCGACCAGCGAGAGCGCGATGAAGGCGAGGATCATCCGCGCCCGCGCGGCCGCCCAGTCCACCAGCGCGGTCACGGCGCGGCCTCGCGCAGGGTCACGGCGACCGGCGCGCCGTCGAGCACCCATTCCTGGCCGACGACGATGACATCGGCCGCCTCGGGAAGGCCGGTGAGCCAGACCCCCTCCGGCGTGTCCCGCAGGACGGTCACGGGGAGGAAGCGCGCCGTGCCGCCCTCGGCGACGCGCACGCCGAGCCGGCCGGCGTCATCGAGGGTCAGCGCCGAGGCAGGCAGCAGATGCGCCCTCTCGCCCTCGGCGGACACCGCGATCTCGGCGGTCTGGCCGTCGCGGATCGCGAGGTCGGGGTTCGGCGCCTCGACCTCCACGCGGAAGGTGCGCGTGGCCTCGTCGGCGGCACGCGAGACGAAGCTGACGCGCCCGGCGACCTGCGCGCCGGTGACGAGCCGCGCGCTGGCCGGGGCGCCGGGGGCGATGCGGGCGACCTCGGTCTCGGGCACGAAGCCGACGAGCCGGATCGGGTCGAGCCGGACCACCTCGGCGCAGGGCGCACCCGGCTGGAGCAGGCTGCCGAGCTCGGCGGTGTCGGTTTCGAGCAGGCCCGCGAAGGGGGCGGCGATGACGGTGCGCGCAAGCTCGGCCTCGGCCGAGGCGAGGCCGGCGCGGGCCGATTCCACCGCCGCCTGCGCCGCCCGCACCGCGGCCTCGGCGGCGGCGACGCGGGTCTCCGAGGCGAAGCCGCCTTCGCTCAGCGAGCGCGCGGCGCGGTCGTTGATCCGGGCCTCGGCCAGGCGCGCCTCGGCCTCGGCCAGCCGGGCGCGGGCCTCCTCCACCGCCGCGGGCCGGGTGCCGGGGTCGATCCGGCACAGCGTCTGGCCGGCATCGACGGACGCGCCCCGGCGCAGCGGCTCCGAGATCACCCGGCCCGAGGTCTCGGCCATCACGGTCACCCGGCGCGCCGCCTCGGTGCGGCCGCGGAGCCGGACCGTGCGCACGATCGCGCGCGCCTCCGAGCGGAGGGCGACGACCGCCACGCCCCCGGCGGTCTCGAGCGCCTCCTCCTCGGCGACGGTCAGGGCGGGGTCGGCGGAGGGCTCGCCGCGCCCTGCCGCGAGGTCGGCGCCGGCGAAGGCGCCGAGCCGCTCGCGTTCGAACAGGAGGGCGTAGAGCGCAGCGATGACCAGCGCTGCGAGCAGGAGTGGGATCGGTCGCATCCGGCCTCGCCCGGCGGCCGGCTCCGACCGCCCGTCCATCAACCATGTTCCACGACGTGCGCATCCCGCGGCGAGGGATCGCGGCGGCCACCACTACGCCGAACCGGGCAGTGCAGATTAGACATTTCCCGGCGGTGCCGCAAGCGCAGCCGCCCCGGGGCCGCGCCGCCGTCGCGGCCCGCTGCCCGGCCCGCGCCCTTGCCGCAGCGGCCGTGATCGCGCTAAGAGGTGCCGGCCCCGGGGCCGCGGCGCGGCGGGGCAGGGGAGAGGGCGCGTGAGCAACACGACCGACAGCTTCATCGACGAGGTCACCGAGGAGGTCCGCCGCGACCGGCTCTTCCGCATCCTGCGCCGCTACGGCTGGATCGGGATCCTGGCCGTGCTGCTGCTGGTCGGCGGAGCGGCCCTCACCGAATGGCGCCGCGCCTCGGAACGGGCGGCGGCGCAGGCGGCGGGCGACGCGATCTATGCGGTCCTCCGCCAGGACGACCCGGCGGCGCGCGCCGAGGGGCTGGCCGGTCTCGGCGTCGCGGGGCCGGGGGCCGCGCCGGTGATGATGCTGCAGGCCGCGAACCTGGCCGAGGCGGGCGAGACCGCCCGCGCCGCCGAGGTCTATGCCGCGCTCGCCGCCGACACGGGGCATCCGCGCGTCTGGCGCGACCTCGCGGCGCTGAAGCGGGTGCTGCTGCTCGGGCGCAGCCTCACGCCCGCCGAGCGCCTCGCGGCGCTCGCACCCCTGACCGAGCCGGGGGCGCCGTTCCGGGTGCTGGCCCAGGAGCAGGAGGCCTATGCCCGGATCGACGCGGGCGAGACCGAGGCGGCACGGGCGCTGCTCGACGCGCTGATGGCCGACCGCGAGGCCTCGCTGGGCTTGCGCTTGCGCGCCGCGCAGATGATGGTGGCGCTCGGCGAGGACGGCGCGGGCTGACCTCGACCGCCACGCCGCAACGACACGGGGAGTGACAGGGGTGGGCAGAGCGGTGCGACTGGGCTGGGGCCTCGCCCTGATCCTGGCGGCGGGGCTGGCGGCGGGCTGCGGCCAGCGCGAGGAGCGCCTGCCCGGCGAGCGGATCGGCCTGCGCGATCTCGGCATCGCCGATCCCGCCGATGCGACCGGCACGGCGTCGGCGCCGGCGCGGCAGGGCACGGGCCGGTCGCCCGATGCCCCGGTCAACCGGACCGTGGCGGCGGCGCTGCCTCCACCGCGCGCCAATGCCGACTGGACGCATCGCAACGGCTCGCCCCTGCACCGCACCCGGCATCCGGCGCTCGCGCCCCAGCCGCAGCGGATCTGGACGGCCGACATCGGGCAGGGCAACAGCCGCCGGCAGCGGATCACCGCCGACCCGGTGGTGGCGGGGGGCCGGGTCTTCACGCTCGATGCCGCGGCGACCGTCACCGCCGTCTCGACCGGCGGCGCGCGGCTGTGGTCCACCGACCTGACGCCGCCCTCCGACCGCAGCGGCGACGCATCCGGCGGGGCGCTGGCCTACGGCGGCGGCCGCGTCTTCGTCACCTCGGGCTTCGGCGCGATCTCGGCGCTCGATGCCGAGACGGGCGCCGTGCTCTGGACGCAGAAGCTCGACGCCTCGGCCACCGGCGCGCCGACGGTGGTGGGCGACATCGTCTACCTCTCGGCGCGCGACAGCCGCGGCTGGGCGATCCGCGCCGACAACGGTCGCGTCGAGTGGACCGTGCAGGGCACGCCGACGCCCTCGGTGATGACCGGGGGCGGGGGGCCGGCGGTGACCGACCGGCTCGCCATCTTCCCCTTCGGCTCCAACGAGCTGGTGGCAGCGCTGCGCGAGGGCGGGCTCAGGGTCTGGGGCGCCAGCGTGGCCGGCCAGCGGCGCGGCCGCGTCTATGCGACGATCAGCGACATCACCGGCGATCCGGTGGTGGACGGGGGCACGGTCTATGCCGGCAACCAGTCGGGCCGTGTCGCCGCGCTCGATCTCGAGACCGGAGAGCGGCTCTGGACCGCGACCGAAGGCGCCTATTCCCCGGTCTGGCCGGAGGGCAACTCGCTCTACCTGATCTCGGATCAGGCCGAACTGGTGCGGCTCGACGCGGCGACGGGCGAGCGCATCTGGGGCGTGGAACTGCCCTATTTCGAGCAGACGCGGGTCCGGCGCCTGAAGTCGGTGACGGCGCATTTCGGCCCGGTGGTGGCGGGCGGGCGCGTCTGGGTCGCCTCGGACGACGGGCGGCTGCGCGCCTTCGCGCCGGACTCGGGCGCGCTGGTCTACGAGACCGAGATCCCCGGCGGCGCGGCCTCGAACCCGGCGGTGGCGGCCGGCGTGCTCTACGTGATCTCGGCGCGCGGGCAGCTCCACGCCTACCGCTAGCACGGGAGCGCCCGCGCCGGCGCTCCGCAGCACGGCCTTCCAGCCCGGCGCGAAACCGTGTAAGCGGGCGGCCTTCGCTGCGGAGCCGGGGCCGATGACCTTCACGCTCGCCATCGTCGGGCGCCCCAACGTGGGCAAGTCCACCCTGTTCAACCGCCTCGTCGGCAAGCGTCTGGCGCTGGTCGACGACCGGCCGGGCGTGACGCGCGACCTGCGCGAGGGCGCGGCGCGGCTCGGCGGCCTGAGCTTCACCGCGATCGACACCGCGGGGCTCGAGGAGGCGACCGGCGACAGCCTGCCCGCGCGGATGCGCCGCCTGACCGAACGCGCGGTGGGCATGGCCGACGTCTGCCTCTTCGTGATCGATGCCCGCGCCGGCGTCACGCCCGCCGACGAGACCTTCGCCGCGATCCTGCGCCGCCGGAACGCTCGCGTGATCCTCGTTGCCAACAAGGCCGAGGGGCGGGCCGGCGAGGCGGGCGCGCTCGAGGCCTGGCGGCTCGGGCTCGGCGAGCCGATCCGGCTCTCGGCCGAGCACGGGGAGGGCTTCGAGGACCTCTATGCCGCGCTCGCGCCGCTGGCCGAGGGCCTGGCCGGGCGCGCCGCCGCCGCGGACGACGCGGCGCCCGAGACCGAGGTCGAGGTGGTGGAGGGCGCCGAGGCCCCGCCCTTCGCCCCGACCGAGCGGCGCCCGTTGCAGATCGCCGTGATCGGCCGGCCGAACGCGGGCAAGTCGACCCTGGTCAACGCGATCCTCGGCGAGGAGCGGATGCTGACCGGGCCCGAGGCCGGGATCACGCGCGACGCGATCTCGGTCAGCACCCGCTGGGCGGGCACGCCGGTCCGCATCTTCGACACCGCGGGGCTGCGCCGGCGCGCGAAGGTGCAGGACAAGCTCGAGAAGCTCTCGGTGGCCGATGCCCTGCGCGCGGTGCGCTTCGCCGAGGTCGTGGTGGTGCTGCTGGACGCGCAGGTCCCCTTCGAGACGCAGGACCTGCGCATCGCCGACCTCGCCGAGCGCGAGGGGCGGGCGGTCGTGGTCGCGGTGAACAAGTGGGACCTCGAGACCGACCGGCAGGCGCGGCTCAAGGCGCTTGCCGAGAGCTTCGAGCGGCTCCTGCCCCAGCTCAAGGGGGCGCCGCTCGTCACCGTCTCGGCGAAGACCGGCCGCGGGCTCGACCGGCTGCACGCGGCGGTGGTGGCGGCGCATGCGGTCTGGAACCGCCGGGTGGGCACGGCGCAGCTCAACCGCTGGCTCGCGGCGATGACCGCGGCGCATCCGCCGCCGGCGCCCGGCGGGCGGCGGATCCGGCTGAAGTACATCACCCAGGTGAAGACCCGGCCGCCGGGCTTCGTGCTGATGTGCTCGGACCCCGAGGCGCTGCCGGATGCCTACCGCCGCTACCTGATCAACGGCCTGCGCGAGGCCTTCGACATGCCGGGCACGCCGATCCGGCTGACGCTGCGCAGCCAGGCCGAGAAGAACCCGTTCCGCGACCGCCGGCCGCCGAAGCGGACCGCGCTCTCGAAGCACCTCGGGAAGGCGCGGAAGGCGTAGCGCCGCGGCCGGCGCGCCCGGCCCCACCGGGCGAGGGGGGCTCCCGCCCCCCGCCCCCGCCGGGCGGCGGGGGCACCCCCCGGGCGTATTTGCGACAAGAGGAAGGGGCCGGTTCCCGAGGGCGCCGGGCCGGGGAGGCTCAGCCGGCCCAGTCGGGCGCGCGCTTCTCGAGGAAGGCCTGGATGCCTTCGGCCGTGTCGCGCCAGAGCATGTTCTCGACCATGACCGCCGCGGTGTGGTCGTAGGCCCGGGCGATCGGCAGTTCGGCCTGTTCGTAGAAGGCGCGCTTGCCGATCCGGACGGCCGCGCCGAGCTTTCCCGCGACCGTCTCGGCCAGGGCGCGGGTCTCGGCAGTGAGGTGGTCGGCGGGCACGACGCGGTTGACGAGGCCGAGCTCGCGGGCGCGGGTCGCGTCGATGAAGGCGCCGGTCGTCAGCATCTCGAAGGCCGCCTTGCGCGGGATGTTGCGGCTGAGCGCGACCATCGGCGTCGAGCAGAACAGTCCGATGTTGACCCCGTTCACCCCGAAGCGGGTGCCCTCGGCGGCGACCGCCATGTCGCAGGAGGCGACGAGCTGGCAGCCCGCCGCGGTGGCGATGCCGTGGACCTCGGCGATCACCGGCTGCGGCAGGCGCGGGATCGCCAGCATCACCTCGGCGCAGCGGGCGAAGAGATCGGCGAAGTAGGCGCGCCCGCCATCCTCCGCCTGGCGGCCGGCCTGCATCTCGCGCAGGTCGTGGCCGGCGCAGAAGGCCTTGCCGGCGCCCTTCAGGATCACGACGCGGATCCTGCGGTCGTCGGCCAGCGCGGTCAGCGCCGCCTTCAGCTCGGCGAGCAGCGCATCGGAGAGCGCATTGAGCGCCTCGGGGCGGTTCAGCGTCAGCGTGGCGACCGCGCCCGCCTCGGCGCGCAGCAGGATCGGCTCGGGCACTTGTCATCCCTCCCGGTTTGCGGCGAGCTTACGGCGGGGTGGCTCCGGGGGGAAGGGATGACGCCGGACGAGCTGCACGACTTCCTGGCGGAGCAGTTCCCGCAGGTGAAGGACGACTTCCGCGTCCAGGCCCTGACGGAGAACGCGATCACCGTCCGCCTGCCGGTCGCCGAGCGCCACCTGCGGCCCGGCGGCACCGTCTCGGGGCCGACGATGTTCGCGCTGGCCGACGTGGCGGTCTACCTGATGATCCTCAGCCGCATCGGGCCGGTCGCGCTGGCGGTGACCACGAGCTGCGCGATCGACTTCCTCAGGAAGCCCGCCGCCGGGCGCGACCTGATCGCCGAGGCTCGGCTGCTCAAGCTCGGCCGGACGCTCGCGGTCGGCGACGTGCTGGTCTATTCCGAGGGGACGGCCGAGCCGGTGGCGCGGGCCTCGGTGACCTATGCGATCCCGCCCGCGCGCTGAGGCGCCGGGAGGGCTGTGGGCGCGAAGCGCCCCCGCTGGACGAGCCGGGCCGCGTAGCCGCCCGGCATGGCGAGGTGCTCGGCCACGCGCGCGGGGACGGAACGACCCGGCTGGCCGAACTGCTCGGCGTGAGCTCTGCTCGGCCACGCGCGCGGGGACGGAACGGGGTAGGAGCAGCTCGCTCGCGCCCGAGAGCGCGGGCAGCGCCACGGCCGGGATGAGGCCACCGGCGCCCGTCGGGCCGCGCCGCACCGCGGGGCAGGTCAGCAGCCCGGGCGCGGCGCGCGCGTCGGCCCCCGCCAAGACGGGCCCGCTCGAAGGGCCGGGGTGCGCCGAGGCGATGCGTTCGTGGAACACGGCGCGGTCGTCGACGGCCATGCGGACCGACAGCGCCGCGCCCGTGGCGAGGATCGCCCGGCCGCCCGCCCGGAGACCGGCGCCGAATGCCGCGATCGCGCCCGCGGACACGAGGGCGAGGACGCCGACGGCCGGGACGAAGCCGGCATAGACCGGGAAGCCGGCCTGCCGCGCGGGGTGGCGCTTGGGCGCCCCGGGCGGGATGCCGGCCTGGCCCGCGGCGGCGAGCAGCGCGGCGGCGAGCATGGCGACGGCGAACATCGCGGCGGCGAGTGTCACCGCGGCGAGTGTCACGGCGACGGCCGCCGAGGGCGCCGCGGCCCCGCGTTGCGCCGGCATGGGTCGTCATCGGTCCTGTCCTTTCCCGGTCTCCGCGGACCGGCGCCCGGTTTCATCTCACGGGATCGAGCGCGGCCGTGCCACCCCTGTTCCCGCAAGGCCCTGCCGCGGCGGCGGAATCCTGCGCCATCCCGCGCCCGGGCGCGCAGGGGGCTTGCGGCGCGCGGCCGGCGCGGCGATGGGGTATTAAAATACCCTATCTTCAAGTCTCTGTTGCAAAACGGAAAAATCTTGGGAACACCCCTTGACGGCGGTGCGCGCCTGGGCGATACAGCGCGCCATCGCAGACCGGGCGGCCGCAGCGCCGCCCGTTCCAGTTGCAACCGGCAGGATCCGACCGATGAAGACCTTCTCCGCGACCCCGGCGGACATCGACAAGAAGTGGATCGTGATCGACGCCGAGGGCGTCGTTCTCGGCCGCCTCGCCTCGATCGTCGCCAAGCGCCTCCGTGGCAAGCACAAGCCCAGCTTCACGCCGCACATGGACATGGGCGACAACGTGATCGTCATCAACGCCGACAAGGTGCAGATGACCGGCAACAAGCGCAGCGCCAAGGTGTATCACTGGCACACCGGCTATCCCGGCGGGGTCAAGAGCCGCACCGCGGCGCAGATCCTCGAGGGCAAGCACCCCGAGCGCGTGGTCGAGGCGGCGGTGAAGCGGATGCTGCCGAAGAACGTGCTCAGCCGGCACCTGATGACCAACCTGCGCGTCTATGCGGGGTCGGAGCATCCGCATGCGGCGCAGTCGCCCGAAGTGGTCGATGTCAAGTCGATGAACGCCAAGAACTCCCGGAGCGCCTGAGCATGGCCGAAGAACTGAAATCCCTCGAGGACCTCAAGTCGGCCGTCGGCGGCGCCGCGGCGCCCGCGGCCGAGGCCGCCCCCGCCCGCACGCCCCAGCGCGACGCGCTGGGCCGCGCCTATGCGACCGGCAAGCGCAAGGATGCGGTCGCCCGCGTCTGGATCAAGCCGGGCAAGGGCAAGGTCACGGTGAACGGCAAGGACGTGAACGCCTACTTCGCGCGGCCGGTGCTGCAGATGATCCTGAAGCAGCCGTTCCAGGTCGCCAACGTGGAGGGCCAGTTCGACGTGATGGCCACGGTGGCCGGCGGCGGCCTTTCGGGCCAGGCCGGCGCGGTCAAGCACGGCGTCTCGAAGGCGCTGCAGCTCTACGACCCCTCGCTGCGCCCCGCGCTGAAGGCGGCCGGCTTCCTCACCCGCGACAGCCGGGTGGTCGAGCGCAAGAAGTACGGCAAGCGCAAGGCGCGCCGCAGCTTCCAGTTCTCCAAGCGCTGATCCTGCCCGCGCGCGATTCCGACGGCCCGCCCCGGTGGCGGGCCGTTCTGCATTCCGCCATTCCGCGCCATTCCGCGCCTGCCCGCGCAAGCGCGCGCCCCGCGTCGGGCCCGCCGGAAGGGAAGGGGTCCACAGGCGCGCGTCGGCGGCGCCCGCAGCGGCCCCGCGATCCCGCCGGCGGAACCGGTGTTGCCCGGCGGACTCGCCCTGCGGCGAAGGACCGCCGCTCGCGCTCGCGTGAATTGACCCAAGGCGCCGCGATTCGCATCCTGCCGCCGTTGAGGCAGAAAACATAAGAGCGAGCAGGCTCATGGCACATATCGAAGCGTTCCACAGCTCCCGCGGGGGCGGTGACTTCCTGGGTCTCCGGCATGGCCGGTCGGGCGGGGTCGAGATCGTCTACGACGACGGCGTCACCCGGCGCATGGTCTGGCGGGTGAAGACGCCGGGCGTCTGCGTCGAGCGCGTCGGCGAGGCGCTCGGCGCGGCGGTCGACAGTCTCCGCGTCGTCCCCGCGCTCATGGCGGAACTTCGCAAGCGGTCGATCGCCATCGAGGCCCTGCCGCGCTGAGCGCCGAAGGCGCGCGGAAATTTGTGCGCGCGCTCAAACTTTCGGCTTGCCCCGCGGCCGGTTCCGCGGTAGTTTGAGCAATCGCTCAAACTACCTGGTGCGGCCATGGCCAAGGACATGGACTGGGACCGGCGGGGCCTTCCCGCCCGGGCCTATCACGATGCGACCATCTTCGCGCTCGAGCAGGAGCGGCTGTTTCGCCGCCACTGGCAGATCGTGGGCCACGTCAGCGACCTGCCCGAGCCCGGCGACTACGTCACGCTCGACATCGCGGGCGAGCGGGCGGTGGTGATCCGCGGCCACGACGGGGTCCTGCGCGCCTTCCACAACATATGCCGGCACCGCGGCACGCGGGTCGTGTCCGGCGAGACCGGGCGCTGCAACAAGGCGATCGTCTGCCCGTTCCACGGCTGGGCCTACAACTTCGACGGCACGCTCAGGGGCGTGGCCGAGCGGCAGAGCTTCCCGCCGCTCGACCGCCGGGCCTGGGGCCTCAGGCCGATCGAGCTCGAGGTCTGGCAGGGCTTCGTCTTCGTCCGCTTCGAACCCTCGCCGCAGCCGCCGGTGGCCCGGCTCATGGCGCCGTTCGAGGCGGATTTCGCGCCCTTCGACGTGCCCTCGATGGTCCGCATCCCGGAGAACGACTGGCAGGACCGCGTTCCGGCCAACTGGAAGAGCCTGCGGGATGTGGACAACGAGGGCTACCACGTCCGCCAGGCGCATCCGGCCCTGCACGACCTCTACGGCGGCGGCTACACCGATTCCGAATGGACCGGCCCCGTCTCCCGGTCGGACGGCGTCCTCAACGACGGGCCCGGCCGGCTCTGGTCGGTGCGCGCCTACAAGGCGCTGGTCGGCGCCTCGCCGGTCGCGGGCCTGCCGCAGGGCCGCAGGTGGAGCTACTACAACCTGTTTCCCAACACGGTCATCGGCCTCTATCCCGACAGCGCCGTCTGGTATCAGGAGATCCCGCTCTCGCCCGGCGAGACGATCCAGCGCGGCCGGGCCTACCGCTTCCGCGAGGAGAGCCGCGCGCTGCGCGCGCTGCGCTACCTCTCGGGGCGGATCGACCGGGTGACCGCGGCCGAGGACCACGACCTCTGCGTCTGGAGCTACGAGGCCACGAAGTCGGCCAGCGGCTACGCCGGGATGATCCTGTCCGATCTCGAGCGGGGGGTGCGGTCGTTCCACGACCTGTGGCGGCGCGAGATCCCCGAGGGCGCCGACTGACCGCCTGCGGTGCGGCGGGGCCTGCCGCGCGCGGGACGGCGAGGTGCGCCATCGCAGGCGGTGGTGCCGCGGACGGCCGGGCCTCCTGCGCGCGGGACGGCGGCCGATGGGCGATCCGCCGGTCTGCCTCCGCCGGCCGGGCCTCCTGCGCGCAGGACGGCGGCCGCCCCGACCCCGGCCGGTGCCTCGCCGACGCCATGTCCCGGCTTTTCAGACCGGTTGCGATGTGCAATTCATGGGCGCGACCGGGGCGAACAGGGGACAGCCGGCGATCATGGATGCCAAGACGCGATGGGGCCGGTTCCGCCGGTCGGAAGCGGCCAGCGGCCTCCTGCTGATCTCGCCCACCGCGCTCTACGCGCTCCTGATGCTCGCGGTGCCGCTCGCGGCGATCCTGCTCTACTCGGTGCTCACCGACGGCTACCTGACGGTCGAGTGGACGCCGACGCTGGCCAACTATGCCGAGGCCTGGGGCGACCCGCTCTACCGCCAGGTGATGCTGCGCTCGCTCTTCGTCTCGGCGACGGTCACGCTGGTGACGGTGCTGCTCGCCTATCCGGTGGCCTATTACGTGAGCTTCCACGTCAGCCCTTCGCGCAAGTCGCTCTGGCTGTTCCTGATCACCATCCCGTTCTGGACGAGCTACCTGATCCGGGTGTTCCTGTGGAAGGTGATCCTCGGCTTCAACGGCGTGGTGAACTCATCGCTGATGACGCTCGGCATCATCGACGAGCCGCTGACCTTCATCCTCTACAACGTCAACGCGGTGGTGATCACGCTGGCGCATGCCTACGCGCCCTTCGCCATCCTGCCGATCTTCGTGGCGCTCGAGAAGATCGACCGCTCGCTGCTCGAGGCGAGCCAGGATCTGGGGGAATCGCGGCTGCTCACCTTCTGGCGGGTGACGCTGCCGCTCTCGATGCCGGGGGTCGTCGCGGCGGTGCTGATCGTGTTCATCCCGACCATCGGCGACTACGTGACGCCGCAGCTCGTCGGCGGGCCCGAGGGCCGGATGATCTCCAACGCGATCCAGCTGCAGTACCTGCGGCTCGACAACTACCCGCTCGGCTCGGCGCTCGCGGTCTCGGCGATGGCCATCGTGACCGCGGTCAGCCTGGTGTTCCTGTTCCTCAACCGGCGCTTCCTGAGGGTGCGGCAGCAATGAGAAGCAAGGGAACGGGCTTCCGCGCCTACACCATCGCCTACCTGATCTTCCTCTACGCGCCGATCGTGCTGCTGCCGATCTTCGCCTTCAACAACTCCACGATCATCGCCTTCCCGCTCGCGGGATTCACGACCAACTGGTTCCGGGAGCTCGCCACGATCCCGGCACTGCACCACGCGGTCTGGAACAGCCTCGTCATCGCGGTCTCGACGTCGATCCTCTCGACCTGCCTCGGCGTCTTCGCGGCCCGGGCCTCGACGCGCTACGACTTTCCCGGCAAGGGCCCGATCATCGGCTTCATCATGCTGCCGCTGGTCCTGCCCGAGATCATCGTCGCGGTGTCGCTCCTGGTCGTGCTGCTCGGCATCGGCATTGAGCTTTCGGCCTGGACGGTGATCCTCGGGCACGTGCTGATCTGCACGCCGTTCTCGATCGCGATCCTGAACTCGGCGTTCCAGTCGCTCGACAAGTCGCTCGAGGAGGCGGCGATCGATCTCGGCGAGACGCGCTGGAGCACCTTCCGTCTGATCACCTTCCCGCTGATCATGCCGGGGATCATCTCGTCGCTGCTGATCTCGTTCACGATCTCGCTCGACGAGTTCATCATCGCCTTCTTCCTGACCGGCACCCAGCCCACGCTGCCGGTCTACATCTGGTCGCAGCTGAGGTTCCCGACCAAGCTGCCCTCGATCATGGCGCTCGGGACGATCCTCGTGGCGCTGTCGATCACGCTGCTGATCATCGCCGAGTATTTCCGCCGCCGCGGCATCGCCCGCTCGGGCGGCCAGGACGCCGGAGGATTCCTGTGAAGCCGATCATCCAGATCCGCGATGTCCACAAGTACTACGGCGACTACCACGCGCTGCGCGGCATCAACGTCGACATCGGCGAGGGCGAGTTCTTCTCGCTGCTCGGCCCCTCGGGCTGCGGCAAGACCACGCTGCTCAGGACCATCGCCGGGTTCGAGGACCTGAGCCAGGGAACGATCCACATCGACGGCCGGCTGATGGAGGGCGTGCCGCCGAACAAGCGGCCGACCAACATGGTGTTCCAGAGCTACGCGATCTTCCCGCACCTGACGGTGGCCGAGAACGTCGGCTTCGGGCTGCGCCGCGACCCGCGCACGCCCGCCCAGAAGGCGGCGGCGGTCGAGGAGGCGCTGGAGATGGTGGGCCTCAAGGGCTACGGCGGCCGCGCTGCCCATGCGCTCTCCGGCGGGCAGCGGCAGCGGGTGGCGCTGGCCCGCGCGCTGATCCTGAAGCCGAGGGTCCTGCTGCTCGACGAGCCGCTCTCGGCGCTCGACAAGAAGCTGCGCGAGCAGATGCAGTCCGAGCTGCGCCGGCTGCAGCGGCAGGTCGGCATCACCTTCATCCTGGTCACCCACGACCAGGAGGAGGCGCTGATCATGTCCGACCGGATCGCGGTGATGTTCGAGGGGCAGATCGCCCAGCTCGCCCCGCCGCAGGAGCTCTACCGCCGCCCGGTGACCCGCCAGGTGGCCGAATTCATCGGGGTGATGAACTTCCTGCCCGCCTCGGTGGCGACGGTGAACGGCGCCAGGATCGACGTCGAGGTGGCCGGGCTCGGCACGGTGGAGCTCGCCGCCGAGCAGTGCCCGGGCGGCGCCCGCAGCGGGAAGGGCAGCGTCGGCTTCCGGCCCGAGACGCTCACCATCCTGTTCGAGGGCGAGACGCCGCGCGGGCGCGTCGCCGAGGGGACGGTGGAGGAGGTCACCTACTACGGCGACATGACCTACTACGGCGTCGTCCCCGACGGGGTGGACGTGCCGCTGACGATCTCGATGCGCAACCTCGTCGGCCGCCGGGTGCTGGAGCGCGGCGAGCGGACGCGCGTCGCCTGGGATCCGGCCGCGCTCGTGCTGTTCTGCTGATCCGGCGGCGGCCCGTTCCGGGCCAGACTCCCCCTCTCGCGCCCGCGGCCGGGGCCGCGGCCGCTCGGGCGCGCCTCCGGCGGGAGTATTTGCAGGCCGAAAGTGGAACCGGGCGGGATTGACCGCCGCCGCGCGCGCGGGCAGGGATCGGGCATGGACCTCGCCTCCCGGCTGACCCGCGTGCCCATCGCCCACGACCCCGAGCGGGGGCGGGAGGCGGCCGGGCTGTTTCCCGGCCTGCCGCCCGAGCTGCGCGAGCTGATCGCCGGGGCGGCGGGATCGAGCCCCTATCTCGCGGGCCTGATCGCGCGCGAGCGCGACTGGGCCGAGGCGGCGCTGGCCGGTGCGCCGGAGGCTGCGCTCGATGCCGAGCTTGCCGCCCTCGCCGCGCCCGGCGACGAGGAGGCCGCGGGGCCGGCGCTGCGCCGCGCCAAGCGGCGGGTGGCGCTCATGGCCGCGCTCGCCGACCTTGGCGGCGCCTGGACGCTGGAGGAGGTCACGGGCGCGCTCACCCGCCTGGCCGATGCCGCCGTCGCCGCGGCGGTTCGGCTGTTCGTGGGCGCCGAACTCAGGCGCGGGCGGATCCCCGGGCTCGACGAGGGGGCGGTTGCCGATGCCGCCGGCATGGTCGTCTTCGCGATGGGCAAGATGGGGGCCTTCGAGCTCAACTATTCCTCGGACATCGACCTCATCTGCCTGTTCGACGAGACCCGCTTCGAACCCGCCGAGGCGCACGAGGCGCGCGCGGCCTTCATCCGGGCCACCCGGAAGATGACGGCGCTGCTCTCGGACATCACCGCCGAGGGCTACGTGTTCCGCACCGACCTGAGGCTTCGCCCCGATGCCTCGGTGATGCCGGTCTGCCTCGGCATGGAGGCGGCCGAGCGCTACTACGAGGGCGTCGGGCGCACCTGGGAGCGCGCGGCCTGGATCAAGGGCCGCCCCTGCGCGGGAGACCTCGCGGGCGGGGAGCGGTTCCTGCGCGTGCTCTCGCCCTTCGTCTGGCGGCGGCACCTCGACTTCGTGGCGATCCAGGATGCGCACGACATGCGGCTGAGGATCCGCGACCACAAGGGGCTGCACGGGCGCCAGCTCGACGGCCACGACCTCAAGCTCGGGGCCGGCGGGATCCGCGAGATCGAGTTCTTCACCCAGACCCGGCAGCTGATCGCGGGCGGGCGCGACCCGACGCTGCGCGTGCGCGGCACGGTGGAGTGGCTCGCGCGGCTCGCCGATGCGGGCTGGATCCCGGCGGCGGTGCGCGACGAGCTGACGGCGCATTACCGCGCCCACCGGGAGGTGGAGCACCGCCTCCAGATGGTGGCCGACCAGCAGACCCATGCGCTGCCCGCCGCGCCCGCCGACTGGGACCGGCTGGCGCGCCTGATGGGCGAGGGCGACACCGCGCGGCTGCGCGCGGCCCTGGCCGAGCGGCTCGACCGGGTGGCCGAGCTGACCGAAGGGTTCTTCACACCCGAGGCGGCGCGTGAGATGCCCGATCTGCCGCCGGCGATGCGCGCGGTGGTGGACCGCTGGCGCGGCTATCCGGCCCTGCGGTCGGAGCGCGCGCAGGCGATCTTCCGCCGCCTCGGCCCGCAGCTTCTCGCCCGGCTCCAGAAGGCCGCCAAGCCCGAGGAGGCGCTGATGAGCCTCGACGGCTTCCTTGCCGGTCTGCCCGCCGGGGTGCAGCTCTTCTCGCTCTTCGAGGCCAATCCGCAGCTGATCGACCTGATCGTTGACATCGCGGCGACGGCGCCGGCGCTCGCGCGCTATCTCTCGCGCAATGCGGGCGTGCTCGATGCGGTGATCGGCGGGGCGTTCTTCGCCCCCTGGCCCGGTGAGGCCGGGCTTGCCGGGGCGCTCGCGGACCGGCTCGGCCAGGTGGCCGACTACGAGCGGAAGCTCGACGCCGCGCGGGTCTGGGCGAAGGAATGGCACTTCCGCGTGGGCGTGCACCTGCTGCGCGGCCTGATCGGGGCCGAGGAGGCGGGCCGGCAGTATGCCGACCTGGCCGGAGCGGTGGTCGCCGCCCTGTTCCCGGCGGTGACGGCCGATTTCGCGGCGAGGCACGGCCCGCCCCCCGGCCGCGGCGCGGTGGTGCTGGGCATGGGTTCGCTCGGGGCGGGGGCGCTGACGGCGGCCTCGGACCTCGACCTGATCGTGATCTACGACCCCGCCGGGCAGGAGATGTCGGAGGGCCGGCGGCCGCTTGCCGCGCGCGCCTACTACGCCCGGCTTACCCAGGCGCTGGTCACCGCCCTTGCCGCGCCGATGGCCGAAGGCAAGCTCTACGACGTGGACATGCGGCTGCGGCCCTCGGGGCGGCAGGGTCCGGTCGCCACCTCGTTCGAGGCGTTCCGCGCCTATCAGTCGGACGAGGCCTGGACCTGGGAACACCTGGCGCTGACCCGGGCGCGGGTCGTGGCCGATGCCGGGGCGGAGGCGGCAGCGCTCGGCGCCGAGGTCGAGGCCTTCCGCCGCGACCTGCTCGCGGCGCGGGGCGAGTCCGTGCGCACGCTGGCCGACGTGGCCGAGATGCGCGCGCGGCTGTTCGCGGCCAAGCCGCAGGACGGGCCGCTCGACGCCAAGCGCGGCCCGGGCGGCATGACCGACATCGAGCTTCTGGCCGAGGCCGCCGCGCTGATCGCGGGCTCGCCCCGGCGGGCGGTCGCCGCCCAGCTGGCGGCGGGGGCGGCGGCGGGCCTGCTGACGCGGGCGGAGGCGCAGGGCCTCGCCTCGGGCTACCGGCTGCTGTCGGCGGTCCAGGGGGTGACGCGGCTCCTGACCGAGGGGCGGCTCGACCTCGCCGCGGTCGGCGAGGGCGGGCGGGCGGTGCTGTTCCGCGAGACCGGCGCGGCGGGAGAGGAGGATCTCGTCCGCCGCATCGCCGCGGTGCGGGGCGAGGCGCTCGGGGCGATCGGGCGGGTGCTTGCCGCTGCCGCCCCGGCTGGCCGATAGTGGCGCCCGGGGGAGGGAGAGGCAGGATGCGGCTGGAGGAAGCAGACCCCAAGGGCCTGATCCGCGAGAGCTACCGGATCGAGGGGATCGGCGCGCCGGAATGCCGGTCGATCTTCCTCGACTGGGCGCTGTCGCTCGGCCCCGGCACCGACACCCGCCTGGCGCTGCGCCGGGTCATCGCGGAATACGGGCAGGATGCCGACCATCCGATGACCGCCGTCCTCAAGGCGGGGCTCGACGGCGCGGCCGAGGCCCGGCGCCGGGGCGGCCGCCGCGGGCGGCGGCCGGAACGGGAAGCGCCCGGCGCGGGGTGACCGCGCCGGGCCGGCACCGTCCGGGCGCCTGGGCCCGGGCCGAGGTCACTTCCAGCCGGTCTCGGTGAAGATCCGCTCCGCGGCGGCCTGGTTGCGCCCCAGGGCGGCGAGGTTCAGCTCGTCGGCCCGGAAGGCGCCGAGCGAGGTGACCGCCTCGGTCGCGGCCAGCCCCGGCACCGCGGGATACTCGTTGTTCTGCCCGGCGAAATATTCCTGCGCCGAGTCCGAGGTGAGGTATTCGAGGAACTTCACCGCGTTGTCGCGGTTCGGCGCATGCGCCGCGACCGCGGCGGCCGAGACGTTGACATGAGTTCCGGTCGTCTCCTGGTTGGGGAAGACGATCCCGATCTGGTCGGTCGAGCCGGTCAGCCCGTCGACCTGCGAGGCGATGGCGCGGGCGAGGTAGTAGGTGTTTGCCACGGCGATGTCGCACTGGCCCGAGACGATGGCCTTGAGCTGGTCGGTATCGCCGCCCTCGGGCTCGCGGGCGAGGTTGGCCTTCACGCCTTCGGCCCAGGCGCGGGCCGCCTCCTCGCCCTCGTGCTCGATGATCGAGGCCAGCAGCGAGAGGTTGTAGATGTTGAAGCCCGACCGGATGCAGACCTTGCCCTTGTAGGCCGGGTCGGCGAGGTCGGCGTAGGTCTGCGGCGGGTTCTCGACCCGGTCCTTGGCGTAGAAGATCACCCGTGCACGGGTGGAGATGCCGAACCAGAGGTTGTCGGGGTGCCGGAGCGCCTCGGGGATGCGCTCCTCGAGGACGGCCGACTCGACCGGCTGGAGCAGGCCCTTCTGTTCGGCGCGCCACATCCGGCCGGCGTCCACCGTGATGAACACGTCGGCGGGGCTGTTGGCGCCCTCGGCCTCGAGCCGCGCGATCAGCTCGTCGGCCTCGGCCTCGATCCGGTTCACCTTGATGCCGGTGGCTTCGGTGAAGGCGTTGTAGAGCTGGTCGTCGGTGTCGTAGTGGCGCGAGGAATAGACGTTGAGCTCGCCTTCGGCCTGGGCGGCGCCGCCGATGGCGACAAGCACCGCCAGGGCGGGAAGCAGACGTTTCATGGTGGGTTCCCCTTTTTCCGAGTTTTTTCGTCGGGTGTCCTGTCGATACCCGTTCGGGGTGAGGGGCGTCAAGGATTACCGACCTTAATTGTCGGAAAATCACGTGCCGCCCGCCTCCCGCCCCCGCTCGCCCATGTGGCGCCGGGCCAGCGCGAGCAGCCGGCGGTGCAGCGCCGAGGCGCGGTTGCGGACGTGGAGGAGGGCATAGACGGGCTGGTCGATCGGCTCGGCGTCGGCCACCGGCCGGGCCACGCCGGCGGCGGCGAGCGCCTCGGCCGTGGCCGCAAGCACATAGCCGGAGCCGCCGAGCGCGGCGATGAGCCCCGCCACGCCGGCATCGACGCCCGAGCCCACCGGCGCGCGGTCGAGCCGGGGGTGGAGCGCGCGGTGCGCAGCGTCGAAGGCGGGCGCATAGCTTGCCCGGATCGTCCGCGCCGGATCCACCTCGGCCAGGCGCGCGGCGTGGGTCGAGACCATCACGTAGCGCGTCCGCCCCAGCGGTTCGGCCGAAAGGTCGGGGTCGGGGCGCGGCGTGTAGGCCACGGCGAGGTCGAGCGCGCCGGAGAGCACGTCGGCGGCCATCTGCCCGGAATAGTCGAGTTCCACGTAGAGGTCGCTGCGCGGCAGCGCGGCCCGCACCGCCGCCACGAATCCCGGCAGCCCGGCGGCGAGGTCGTGCTGGAGCCCGAGCCGGATCAGCCCCTCGCGCTCGCCCGCCCGCGACACCGCCCGCCGCGCCTCGGCCCAGGCGTGGCGCAGGGTGCGGGCGTGGGCCTCGAACCGGGCGCCGGCGGCGGTGGGCACCGTTCCGGCGCGGGACCGTGCGAAGAGCCGCTCGCCGAGCGCGGTCTCGAGCGCGCGGATCCGGGCCGAGACGGTCGATTGCGACAGCCCCATCCGCTCGGCCGTGCGGTTGAAGCTGCGGGTCTCGGCGAGGTCGAGGAAGGTGTCGAGAAGCTCCGGCGTCATGCCGCCACTCTAATCGGAAAACCCGATCAATAAAGCCGTCGGACACCGATTGATCGCCGCCGGAGGCCGGCGCAAATTCCTGCGGAGGAAGGGGAGGGTCGGGCATGGGCGATCTGCCGTCGCAGGCGCGCGTGGTGGTGATCGGCGGCGGCGTGGTGGGCGCCTCCTGCCTCTATCACCTGGCGCGGGCCGGCTGGACCGACGCGCTGCTGCTGGAGCGCAACGAGCTGACCGCCGGCTCGACCTGGCATGCCGCCGGCAACGTGCCCACCTTCTCGGCCTCCTGGTCGCTGATGAACATGCAGCGCTACTCCGCCGCGCTCTACCGCGGGCTGGCCGAGGCGGTCGGCTACCCGATGAACTACCATGTCACCGGCTCGCTCCGGCTCGGGCACACGCGCGAGCGGCGGATGGAATTCGCCCGCGTGGTGCAGATGGCCCGCCACCAGGGGATGGACTACGAGCTGCTCGATCCCGGCGACCTGCGCGGCCGCTACCCCTTCCTCGAGACGCACGACCTCTCGGGCGCGCTGTGGGATCCGGCCGACGGCGACATCGACCCCGCCCAGCTCACGCAGGCGCTGGCCAAGGGCGCGCGCGACCTCGGCGCGCGCATCCTGCGCTTCTGTCCCGTGACCGGCGTGCGCCGCGACCGGGGCGACTGGGTGCTCGCGACGCCGAAGGGCGAGGTGCGCTGCGAGAAGGTCGTCAACGCCGCCGGCTACCACGCCGCCGAGGTCGGGCGGCTGTTCGGCCGCCGTGTGCCGATGGTGGCGATGAGCCACCAGTACCTGATCTTCGACACGATCCCCGAGCTCGAGGACTGGAGCCGCGGGGCAGGGCGCAAGCTGCCGCTGCTGCGCGATGTCGATGCCTCCTACTACCTGCGTCAGGAGAAGTTCGGCATGAACCTCGGCCCCTACGAGCGGGCCTGCCGCGCGCACTGGGTCACGCCCGACGACCCGATGCCCGAGGACTTCTCGTTCCAGCTCTTCCCCGACGATCTCGACCGGCTCGAGCCCTACATCGCCGATGCCATGGCGCGCGTGCCGATCCTGACCCGGGCGCGGCTCCAGAAGGTGATCAACGGCCCGATCCCCTACACGCCGGACGGCAACCCCCTGATCGGCCCGATGCCCGGCGTGCCCGATGCCTTCGAGGCCTGCGTCTTCACCTTCGGCATCTGCCAGGCGGGGGGCGCGGGGAAGGTGCTCGCCGAATGGGTGACCGAGGGCGCGCCGGAATGGGACATGTGGTCCTGCGACCCGCGCCGCTTCGGCGGCTGGGAGACGCCGGAGTGGTGCCGCGCCAAGGCGATCGAGGTCTACGGCCACGAATACGCGATCCACTTCCCGACCCATGCCTGGCCGGCGGGCCGCCCGGCGCGGACCAGCCCGGTCCACGACCGGGTGGCGGCGCTCGGCGCGCAGTTCGGGGTGTGGAACGGCTGGGAGCGGGCGATGTGGTATGCCCGGCCGGGCGACGACACCTCGGAGGAGGCGCAGCGCACCTGGGACCGGCACGGGCCCTGGTGGGACGCGGTGCACGAGGAATGCCTCGCCGTGCGCGACCATGCCGGCATCCTCGACCTGCCGGGCTTCGCGCGCTTCCGCCTCTCGGGGCCGGGCGCGGCCGGCTGGCTCGCGGCGCAGATCACCGGGCGGGTGCCGGCCGAAGGGCGGGTGGGTCTGGGCTACTTCGCCGACGACCGGGGCCGCACCGTCACCGAGATGTCGCTGGCCCGCACCGGCCCCGACGAGATCGTGCTGATCACCGCGGCCACGGCGCAGCTGCACGACCGGGAGTGGCTCGCGCGCCACCTCGCGCCGGGGCTCGGGCTTGCCGACGAGACCGAGGACTGGTCGTGCCAGATCCTGACCGGCCCGGCCTCGCGCGCGATCCTCGCCGAACTGGCCGAGGCTGATCTCGCGCGGCCCTGGCTCAGCCACCAGCAGGCCCGCATCGCGGGCCGGTCGGTCTGGCTGGTGCGCGTCAGCTTCGCCGGCGAACTGGGCTGGGAGATCCACAGCCGCCGCGCCGAGACGCCCGCGGTCTACGATGCGCTGCTCGATGCGGGCGAGCGCCACGGGCTCAGGCCCTTCGGCATGATGGCGCTCGACAGCCTGCGGATCGAGAAGGGCTACCGCGCCTGGAAGGGCGACCTCTCGACCGACTACTCGATCCTGGAGGCCGGGCTCGAGCGCTTCGTCGACTGGGCCAAGCCCGACTTCCGCGGCAAGGCCGCGCTCCTGGCCGAGCGGCAGCGCGGCGTGACGCGGCGCTTCGTCAGCCTCACCGTCGAGGGCAATGCGCAGGATGCGCCCTACATGGCCTCGCTGCGCCACGCGGGCGCGATCGTCGGCGAGGTGACCTCGGGCGGCTGGGGCCACCGCGTCGGGGCCTCGATCGCGCTCGGCACCGTGCGGGCGGACCTGGCCGCACCGGGAACGCGGCTCGAGGTCGGCATCTTCGGCAACTGGTTCCCGGCCGTGGTCCACGACGGCCCGCACTACGACCCGGCCAACGCGAGGCTCCGGGCATGAGCACGGTCACGCTTCTCGACGGCGGCATGGGGCAGGAGCTTGTCCGGCGCTCGGGCGATCCGCCGACGCCGCTGTGGTCCACCAAGGTGATGATGGACCATCCGGGGCTGGTCCGGGCCGTCCATGCCGACTACTTCGCCGCCGGCGCGACCATCGCCACCACCAACACCTATGCCGTGCACCGCGACCGGCTGGCGCGCGCCGGGATCGAGGACCGCTTCGAGGCGCTGCTGCGGCAGGCCGTCTCCGAGGCGCGGGCGGCGCGCGAGGCGCACGGCACGGGATGCATCGCGGGCTCGATCGGCCCCCTGGTGGCGAGCTACCGGCCCGAGACGCACCCGCCGAAGCCCGAGGCCGTGGCGCGCTACGCCGAGGTGGCGCGGCTCATCGGCCCGGGGGTGGACCTGATCCTCTGCGAGACGGTCGCCTCGCTGGCCCATGCCGATGCCGTGCTCGAGGGCGCGGCGGCGGCCGGGCGGCCGGTCTGGCTTTCGGTCACGGTCGATGACGAGGACGGATCGCGCCTGCGCTCGGGCGAGCCGGTGGCCGAGCTGCCGGGGCTTGCCGCGGGCCGGGCGCAGGCGCTGCTCGCCAACTGCTCGGCGCCCGAGGCGATGGCGGCGGCGCTCGATGCGCTGCTGCCTGCGGGCCTGCCCTGCGGCGCCTATGCCAACGGCTTCCGGGAGATCACCAAGGCCTTCCTGAAGGACAGCCCCACGGTGGATGCGCTTCAGGCGCGGCCCGAGATGACCCCCGCGCTCTACGCCGACTTCGCGCTCGGCTGGGTCGCGCAGGGCGCGGCCATCGTCGGCGGCTGCTGCGAGACCACGCCCGCCCACATCGCCGAGCTTGCCCGGCGCCTCAACGCAGAAGGACACCGAATCGCATGACCCCGCCTGCCCATGCCCGCGCCGTCGTGATCGGAGGCGGCGTCTCCGGCTGCTCGGTCGCCTATCACCTGGCGAAGCTCGGCTGGAAGGATGTGGTGCTGCTGGAGCGCCGGCAGCTCACCTGCGGCACGACCTGGCACGCCGCCGGGCTGATCGGCCAGCTCCGCGCCACGCGGAACCTCACGCGGCTTGCGAAGTATTCCCGCGATCTCTATGTGAACCTTGAGAAAGAGACCGGCGTCGCCACCGGGATGAAGCAGGTGGGGTCGGTCACGCTCGCGCTGACCGAGGCGCGCGAGGAGGAGATCCGCCGCAACGCCTCGCTGGCGCGGGCCTTCGACATCGAGGTGCACGACCTCTCGCCGGCCGAGGCGAAGGCGCTCTACCCGCATCTGAACATCGCGGGCGTCCACCACGCCGTGCACCTGCCGGGCGACGGGCAGTGCGACCCGGCCAACATCGCCATGGCGCTGGCGGCGGGGGCGCGCGCCGGCGGCGCGCGGATCCTCGAGGGGGGGAAGGGCACGCGCGTGCTGACCGAACGCGGGCGGGTGAGGGGCGTCGAGTGGCGGAAAGGCGAAGAAACCGGCACAACCCTTTGCGAACACGTGGTGAACTGCGGCGGGATGTGGGGAAGGGAGCTGGCCGCCCAGGCCGGGGTGACGCTGCCCCTGCATGCCGCCGAACACTTCTACATCGTCACGGAACCCATTGCCGGGCTTGGGCAACTTCCCGTCTTGCGGGTGCCCGACGAATGTGCCTACTACAAGGAGGACGCCGGCAAGATGATGCTCGGCGCCTTCGAGCCCGTGGCAAAGCCCTGGGGGATGGCCGGCATCCCCGAGGATTTCTGCTTCGACCAGCTTCCCGAGGACATCGACCACTTCGCGCCGATCCTCGAGATGGCGGTCAGGCGCATGCCGATGCTCGAGACCGCCGGCATCCACACCTTCTTCAACGGCCCCGAGAGCTTCACGCCGGACGACCGCTACTACCTCGGCCCGGCACCCGAGCTCGAAGGCTACTGGGTGGCGGCGGGCTACAACTCGATCGGCATCATCTCCTCGGGCGGCGCGGGCATGGCGCTGGCCTCGTGGATGGACGAGGGCGCGCCGCCCTTCGACCTCTGGGACATCGACATCCGCCGGGCGCAGCCGTTCCAGAGGAACCGCCGCTACCTGAAGGAGCGCGTGACCGAGACGCTGGGCCTGCTCTACGCCGACCATTTCCCCTACCGCCAGGTCGAGACCGCGCGCGGGGTGCGCCGGTCGCCGGTGCACGAGCAGCTCAGGGCGCGCGGGGCGGTCTTCGGCGAGGTCGCGGGGTGGGAGCGGGCGAACTGGTTTGCCCTGCCCGGCGAGACGGCGGCCTACGCCCATTCCTGGGGCCGCCAGTCGTTCTTCGGCAACCACCGGGCCGAGCACCTCGCCGCGCGCGAGGGCTGCGCGCTCTTCGACCTCACGTCGTTTGGCAAGATCCGCGTGGAAGGCCCGGATGCGCTTGCATTCCTTCAGCGTCTCACCTGCGGCGACATGGATGTGGCGCCGGGCCGGATCGTCTACACGCTCCTGCTCAACCCCCGCGGCGGCATCGAGGCCGACCTGACCGTGACCCGGCTTTCCGAGACCGCCTTCCTTCTCGTCGTTGCGGGCGCGATCTGCCGGCGCACGCTGGACTGGCTGCGCCGCAACCGCGGCGAGGATGTCGTGGTCCTCACCGACATGACCTCGGCCGAGGCGGTGTTCTGCGTCATGGGGCCGAAGGCGCGGGCCGTGATGGCGGCGGTGAGCCCCGACGACTTCTCCAACGAGGCCTTTCCCTTCGGCTCGGCGCGCGAGATCGAGGTCGGCCTCGGGCTCGCGCGGGCGCACCGGGTCTCCTACGTGGGGGAACTGGGCTGGGAGCTCTACGTGCCCGCGGAGATGGCCGCGCATGTCTTCGAGGCGCTGATGGAGGCCGATCCCGCGCCCAGGCTCGCGGGGCTGCACGCGCTCGATTCCTGCCGGCTCGAGAAGGGCTTCCGCCACTGGGGCCACGACATCACCGACGAGGACATGCCCGACGAGGCGGGCATGGGCTTCCTGGTGAAGCCGGGCAAGGGCGACTTCCTGGGCCGGGATGCGGTGCTCAGGCGCCGCGAGGCGGGGGCCGGGGCGGGGGCGAACCGCCGCCTCGTGCACGTGATCCTCGACGATCCCGGGCCGATGCTCTTCCACAACGAGCCCCTGCTGCGCGACGGGCGCATCGTCTCGATCCTCACCTCGGGCAACTACGGCCATGCGCTCGGCGCAGCCGTCGGCATGGCCTGGGTGCCGCTCGCGCGGGGCGAGGATCCGGCCGCGCTGCCCCGTTCCATCTGGGAGGTGGAGATCGCCGGGCGGCGCATGCGCGCGCGGGTCTCGCTTGCGCCGCTCTACGACCCGAAGGGCGAGAGGATGCGGATGTGACGCGGCACGAGACCCGCGCGGGGCGGGAGCGGGCCGCGCCGGGGGCCGCGCCGGGGGGCGGGACCGACACGCTTCTGGAGAGGGGGGCGGCACATGGCTGATGTCTGCGAGCCGAAGGCGCGCCGGTCGGGCGGGCGCGAGGCGCGGCGGGCGCTGCGGGCGGCGCCGGTCGCGGCCGAGGCGCGGCCGATCCGGGCGGGGATGGAGGGCGGGCAGTATCGCCCCCTGACCGAGGCGGGCGTCGCGCGCATCCACGAGGCGGCGCTTGCGGCGCTGGAGCAGATCGGGCTTGCCAATGCCCCGCCGAGCGGGGTGGAGATCCTGACCGGCGCGGGGGCGATCCTGGGCGAGGACGGGCGCATCCGCTTTCCGCGCGCGCTGGTCGAGGACATGCTTGCCGTCGCCGCGCGCGACATCACGCTCTTCGCCCGCGACCCCGCGCACGACCTGCACCTGCTGCCCGGCCGGGTGCATTACGGCACGGCGGGCGCGGCGGTCCATGTCGTGGACCTCGCCAGCGGAACCTACCGCGACTCGACCGCCCGCGACCTCTGGGAGGCGGCGCGGCTCGCCGAGCATCTCGACAACATCCACTTCTTCCAGCGGACCATGGTCTGCCGCGATGTCCCCGACAATTTCGACATGGACATCAACACGCTCTACGCCTGTCTTGCGGGAACGCGCAAGCACGTGGGCACCAGCTTCTCGGACCCCGCCCATGTCGCGGGGGGCATGGAGCTGATCCACATGGTGGCGGGCGGCGAGGCCCAGTGGCGCGCCCGGCCCTTCGTGTCGAACTCCAACTGCTTCGTCGTGCCGCCGATGAAGTTCGCCGAGGATGCCTGCCGCACCATGGAGCTGCTGGTGCGCGCCGGCATGCCCATCCTGCTGCTCTCGGCCGGGCAGGCGGGCGCGACCGCGCCGGCGCCGATCGCCACCGCCATCGTGCAGGCGGTGGCCGAATGCCTGGCCGGCGTGGTCTACGTCAACGCCATGATCCCCGGCCACCCGGCGATCTTCGGCACCTGGCCCTTCGTCTCCGACCTGCGCACCGGGGCGATGTCGGGCGGATCGGCCGAACAGGCGCTGCTGACGGCGGGCTGCGCGCAGATGCACCGCTTCTACGGCCTGCCGGGCGGGGCGGCGGCGGGGATCGCCGATGCCAAGCTTCCCGACATGCAGGCCGGGTGGGAACAGGCGATTTCCAACGTGCTTGCCGGGCTTGCCGGGCTCAACCTCGTCTACGAGGCGGGCGGCATGTTCGCCTCGCTGCTGGGCTTCTCGCCCGAAGGGCTGGTGCTGGCCGACGACCTCATCGGCCAGGCGCTGCGCTGCGTGCGCGGCATCGAGGTGGCCGAGGACCTCGTCGGCCTCGAGGCCATGCGCGAGGTCTGCCTCGGCGGCCCCGGCCACTACCTCGGCGCGGGCGAGACGCTGCGGCTGATGCAGACGGAATACGTCTATCCCGCGCTGGCCGACCGCACGAGCCCCAAGGAATGGGAGGAGCTGGGCCGGCCGGAGCTGCTTGCCCGCGCCGCCGCGCGGAAGGCGGAGATCCTGGCGGCCTCGGCCGAGCCGCTGGTGCCGCCCGAGGTGGACCGCGCCGTCCGGGAGCGCTTCAACATCCGCTTCTGAGCCGCGCCCGGCGCCGCGCGACGCGGCGGCAGCCGCCCGCCGGCCGTGGAACCCGACCGGCCGCCGGGCGTTGTGGGGTCATGCGTGGCGCCGCGCAGCAGTAACGCGAAACCCCGGAGACAACCCAATGAAGAAGCTCATGCTTTCGACCGCCCTCGTGGCGGCGACCTCGGCCGCTGCGCTGGCGCAGACCGCCGCCGCGGAGATGTTCCGCGCGGCCGCGCAGCCGACGGAGATCCGCGCCTCGGAGTTCATCGGCAAGCGTGTCTACGCCTCGACGACCGCGGTCGGGGCCGAGGCCGACGGCCCGCAGGCCGGCTGGGAGGACATCGGCGAGATCGACGACGTGATCCTGACGCGCGCGGGCGAGGTGTCCTCGGTGCTGGTGGACGTGGGCGGTTTCCTCGGCGTGGGCGAGCGCCAGGTGGCGATCGACATGGGCGCGCTGCGCTTCGTGGCCGACAGCGCCACCGCCGAGGACGATGCCGACTACTTCCTCGTCATGAACGCCGCGCGCAGCGACCTCGAGGCCGCGCCGGCCTGGGAATGGCGGACCGGCGCGGCGACCGGCGCCGAGGGCACGCCGGCCATGCCCGGCACGCCCGAGGCGATGGCCGAGGGCCTGGCGACGACCGACGCCGCCCCTGCCGCGGGCGCCGACGACGCGGCGGCCGGGGCCGAGGCGGTCCAGGGCGGCGGGGCGACGGTCGCCGGCACGCCGGTCGCGCGCGAGGGCTTCGTCCTCGCCGGGCCGGAGGTCCTGACCGCCGAGCGGCTGACCGGCGCCGCCGTCTACGACGTGGAGGACAGGCGGATCGGTTCGGTCTCCGACCTGATCGTCGGCGCCGACGACGTGCTGACCGACGCGGTGGTCGATGTCGGCGGCTTCCTCGGGATCGGCGCCAAGCCCGTCGCGATCCCGATGGGCGAGCTGTCGATCCTGCACCGCGCCGACGGCGACGAGATCCGCATCTACGTGCCGATGACGCGCGACGCGCTGGAGGCGATGCCCCGCTTCGAGGGGTAGGGCCTTCGGGCTGCCCGCCGCAGTCCGGGGGGGGGCGCCGCGCCTCCCCCCTTCCTGCCTTCCTGCCTTCCTGCCTCAGCCGAGCGTCAGGGAAAGGCTGAGGCGCCGGCCCTCGCGCAGGATCTCGAGCTCGACGCTCTCGCCCGAGGCATGGGCGTCGAGCGCCGCCTCGAGCTCGGCCGAGGAATCGACCGGACGGCCGTCGACGGCAACGATCGTGTCGCCGGGCACGAGCGTGCCGTCGCGCGACCGCCGCAGCGGCACCAGGCCCGCCTGGTCGGCCGGCGAGCCCGGCTCCACCCCGATCACCAGCACGCCGTCGAGCCCGGCGGCATGGGCAAGCGCGGTCGCGCGGTCGTCGTGGATCACGCCGAGGAACGGGGGGGTGTAGCGGCCCGTCTCGATCAGCTCGGGCACGACGCGGGCCACCGTATCGACGGGCACCGCGAAGCCCACGCCGGCATTGCCGCCCGAGGGCGAGTAGATCGCGGTGTTGACGCCGATCAGCCGCCCGCGGCTGTCGATCAGCGGGCCGCCGGAGTTGCCGGGGTTGATCGCGGCATCGGTCTGGATCAGCCCGCGGATCGTCGCGCCGCCGCTGCCGGCGAGCTCGCGGTCGAGCGCCGAGACGACACCGGTCGTGAGCGTCCAGTCCAGTCCGAAGGGGTTGCCGATGGCAAAGACCGACTGGCCGACCCGCAGCCCCGCGCTCCTCCCGCGCGGCAGCGGCCGGGGCGGTTCGCCGGACACGGCGATGCGCAGCACCGCGAGGTCGTGCTGCGGCGCGCGCCCGACCAGCTCGGCCGGGAACACGCGGCCGTCGGCCAGCGCGATCTGCGCGGCCGAGGCCCCGGCGATGACGTGATCGTTGGTCACGATGTGGCCGGCCTCGTCCCAGAAGAAGCCCGACCCGGAGCCGCTGGGCACCCGCTGCGTCCGCCGCGTCCAGGGGTCGCGGAAGGTCGCGGCCGTGGTGATCGACACGACCGATCCGCGCGCCGCCTCGAAGACCGCGATGGTGTCCTCCTCCCAGGGGAAGAGCCCCGGCGCCTCGGCCGAGGCCATGCCCGCCGCGGGGATCGCCGGCGGCAGCGGCGCGGGCCGCAGGCCGAAGGCCAGCAGGACAAGCGCGGCGGCAAGGGCACCCGCCAGGGCGGGAACGACGATCCGGGACATGGGCCAAGAGATCGGCCCTGTCGCTGGCGCCGTCAAGCGCTGCGGGCCCGCGCATTGACCGCCGCGGCCGGCGCCTGTAGCTCCGGCGGCATGGCCCGCGCCCCGCTGATGCAGCTCACCGACCTGTCGCTCACCTTCGGCGGCGATCCGCTGTTCGCGGGCGTCTCGCTCACCGTCCAGCCGGGCGACCGGATCGCACTGGTCGGCCGGAACGGATCGGGCAAGTCCACCCTGCTGAAGGTGATGGCGGGGCTCGTCGAGCCCGACCGGGGCACGCGCGCGGTTCCCGCCGGCGTCGGCGTGGGCTACCTCGAGCAGGAGCCCGACTTCTCCGGCCATGCCACCCTGGGCGACTGGGCGGCCGCCGGGCTGCCGCCGGGCGAGGGCTGGCGCCTGGCAGCCGCGGCCGAGGGGCTGGGCCTGAGGCCCGAGGCGCCCGTCGCCACTGCCTCGGGCGGCGAGCGGCGGCGCGCGGCACTGGCGCGGCTGCTCGCGGCCGGGCCGGACCTGATGCTGCTCGACGAGCCGACGAACCACCTCGACATCGCCGCGATCGGCTGGCTCGAGGCTCGGCTTGCCGAGACCAAGGCCGCCGTCGTGCTGATCTCGCACGATCGGGCCTTCCTGCGCGCGCTCAGCCGCAGCGTGCTGTGGATCGACCGGGGCGAGGTGCGCCGGCTCGACCGGGGCTTCGAGGCCTTCGAGGACTGGCGCGAGGAGGTCTGGGCGGCCGAGGACGAGGCGCGCCACAGGCTCGACCGCCGGATCCGCGCCGAGGGCCGCTGGGCGGTGGAGGGCATCTCGGCCCGCCGCCGGCGCAACCAGGGCCGGTTGCGCGCGCTTCAGGCGATGCGGGCCGAGCGCGCGGCGATGATCCGCCGGCAGGGCACCGCGGCGATGGCGCTGGAGGCCGCGCCGCAGTCGGGCCGGCTCGTCATCGAGGCGAAGGGCGTGAGCAAGGCCTTCGCCGGGCGCACCATCGTCAGGGGCCTCGACCTGCGCGTGATGCGCGGCGACCGGATCGCCTTCGTCGGCCAGAACGGCGTGGGAAAGACAACGCTTCTCAAGCTACTGCTGGGCGAAGTTCAACCGGACTCCGGCACGGTCCGGCACGGCAGCGGGCTCGAGGTTGCGGTCTTCGACCAGGCGCGCGCCGCGCTCGACCCCGCGGCGACCTTGTGGGAGAGCCTGACCGGCGATCCGGCGCTGCGCGTCTCGGGGCGATCCGACCAGGTGATGGTGCGCGGCCAGCCCCGGCACGTGGTAGGCTACCTCAAGGACTTCCTCTTCTCCGAGGCGCAGGCGCGCGCGCCCGTGGGCTCGCTGTCGGGCGGCGAGCGGGCGCGGCTGCTGCTGGCCCGCATCATGGCGCGGCCCTCGAACCTGCTGGTGCTCGACGAGCCGACGAACGACCTCGACGTCGAGACGCTCGATCTCCTCCAGGAGCTGCTCGGCGACTACGAGGGCACGGTTCTGCTGGTCAGCCACGACCGCGACTTCCTCGACCGGGTGGCGACCCTGACCGTGGCGATGGAGGGCGACGGGCGGGCCACGGTCTATGCCGGCGGCTGGTCGGACTACCGCGCGCAGCGCGGCGGGGACGAGTCGCAGCCGCCGGCGCCGGTGCGCCGTGCCGCCGCCGCCCAGGCGCCCGCCGCGCCTGCGCGGGAGGCAAGGCCGGGCAGGGCGGCGCCGCGGCTGACCTTCACCGAGCGGCACCGGCTCGAGGCCCTGCCGGCCGAGATCGACCGGCTCGCGGCCGAGGTCGCCCGCCTGTCGGAGCTTCTGGCCCAGCCCGACCTCTACAGCCGCGACCCCGCGCGCTTCGCCCGCGCCGGCGCCGCGCTCGCCGAACGCCAGGCGGCGCTGGCCGCGGCCGAGGAGGAGTGGCTGGCGCTGGCCGAGCGGGCCGAGCAGGCCGAGGGGCAGGCGGGCGAGGGGCCGCGCGCCGCCGGGTGAGGCGGGCGCCTCGGGCGGCGGGCCGGGAACGGGCCGCGCGGCGGAGGCGCGCCACGGGCCGCGCCGCAGCTTGCCTGCCCGACCGCCCCTCGGCGCCGCGTCCCCGGCCGCGCCGGCGACCCGGAAGGCCGGCCCGGCCGGCCGCCCGCAGCAGGCGCGGGGCCGGTGGCCGGCGGCGAACGCCACCGCCGCGTCGAGGAAGAACAGCTCCGTCCGGCTGCCGGGGGACATCGGGCGCCGGACGACCCCGCGCGGATGGTCGAGCGCGCAGACGATCCCGCACGGACGCCGCCGGCGCGCGGCGCCGAGCCGGCGGTCGGGCCCCTGCAGGATGCCGCGGTTGCCTCTGAAGAGCCCGCGGGCGGGGGGCGGCGACGATCGCGCCGGTCGGCAGCACCCGGTTGCAGAGCGGCATCGCAGGACCCCTCTTCGCCCCAGATGACACGTGATTGTGAGCCCCCGTGAATCCCCCGGCGGTGGAACCGGCGGCCCGCCGCCGACATCTAGGGTCTGCGGGCGCAGGCCTGCGGCGCGATCCTGCCGACGTCTCCGGCGGAGCGGGCGCGCGCTTGCACCTGCGGCCGCGGCGCGCTTCCTCATCACGGAGTGCGCGACAGGACAGAGAGCCCGGAGCGCAGCGTCGCGGCAATCCGGGCCGCACGTGAGGCAGCTTGCTTGAGGAGACAGACCATGAGAACCCGTTCCATCGCCGCCGCGGCGGCCCTGATCGCCGCCCCGCTCGCGGCCGCTCCGGCCCTGGCCGGCGGCCTCGACCAGCCGCAGGCGGCCCCGATCGTCGCCGCCCCCCCGCCGCCTGCCATGCCGGCGTCGGGCGACTGGAGCGGCCTCTATGGCGGTGGCCAGATCGGCTACGGCGATCTCGACGACGACGTCAGCGGCAACGGCTGGCTCGGCGGCGTGCACCTCGGCTACAACTGGGACTTCGGCAATGTCGTGGTCGGCGTCGAGGGCGACTATGACGTGACCGACATCGACATCGGCGCCGCAGGCGACTCGCTCGACAACGTGGCGCGGCTCAAGCTCCGCGCGGGCTACGACGCCGGCCGGACGCTGTTCTACGGCACCGCCGGGGCGGCGCATGCGGGCGCCAGCGTCGGCGGGTCGGACCTGTCCGACACCGGCTGGTTCGCCGGCCTGGGCATGGGCTACCAGGTGTCGGATTCGCTCGTCCTCGGCGGCGAGGTGCTGAGCCATCGGTTCGACGACTTCGACGGCTCGGGCCTCGACCTGCGCGCGACGACCGCGACGCTCCGCGCCTCGTTCCGCTTCTAGGCGCCGGACCAGGCCGGACCGAACGGCGGGCGCCCCGGGCGGGCGCCCGCCCGCGCGCCCCGCCCGGGGCGGCCCGCAGCCCTAGCCGAGCGCCGCCCGGATGCAGGCGACGAGGTGGTTCACGTCGGCCTCGGTGGTGGACCAGCCGCCGACCGAAACCCGGATCACGCTGCGTCCGGCGGTGCGGGTGGGCGTGAGATAGACCTCGCCGCCGTCGTTGAGCCGGGCGAGCAGCGCCTCGGTCGCCGCGTCGCCCGCCGCCAGCGCGAAGGTGAAGAGCGCCAGCCGCGGCGGCGTGACGATCTGGACGCCGGGCAGCCGGGCGATCGCGGCGGCGGCGGCCTCGGCCCAGGCGACATGTGCCCGGATCCGCGCGCGCAGCCCCGCGAGCCCCTCCGCCCGCAGCAGGAACCAGAGCTTCAGCGCGCGGAAGCGCCGCCCGAGCGGCACGGTCCATTCGTTGAAGTTGACGATCTCCTCCGCGCCCGGCGTGGCCAGGTAGTCGGGCCTGAGCCCCAGCGTGCGGACCTGCGGACCGGGGTCGGCCAGGAACTGCACCGCGCAGTCGAACTGCGCGCCGAGCCACTTGTGCGGGTTGACCACGATCGAGTCGGCCGCTTCCGCCCCGGCCCAGAGATGCCGGAACTCGGGGCAGATCATCGCCGAACCCGCCCAGGCCGCGTCCACGTGACTCGGCAGGCCCTCGGCCCTGGCGACCGCGATCACCTCGCCCGCCCGGTCGAAGGCGCCGGTCGAGGTGCCGCCGGCGCAGACCACGACCCCCGCCGGCAGGTGCCCCGCCGCGCGGTCGGCGGCGATGGCCGCGGCAAGGTCGCGCGGGTCCATCGATCCGTCCGGCCCCGCGGGCAGCTTCACCAGGTTCTCCTGGCCGATGCCGGCAAGCCGCACGGCCTTGTCCACCGAGGAATGCGTCTGCGTGGAAGCGTAGAGCCGCAGCACCGGCGCGCCCGAGAGGCCGCGCGCCAGTCCCGCGAAGCCGAGCGCCCGCTCGCGCATGGTCAGCACCGCCGACAGGGTCGCGGTGGTGGCGCTGTCGTGGATCGTGCCGGCGAGGCCCTCGGGCAGGCCCAGCGCCTGGCGCAGCCAGTCGACCATCACCTGTTCCATCTCGGTCGCGGCCGGCGAGGTCTGCCACAGCATGCACTGGGCGGCCATGGCATTGGCCACCTGCTCGGCCCAGATCGAGGCGGGCGCGGCATTCGCCGGGAAGTAGGCGAAGAAGCGCGGATGCTGCCAGTGGGTCATCGCCCCGGGCACGAGGCGCTCGAAGTCCGCCCAGATCGCCGCGGGGTCCTCGGGCGCCTCGGGCGGATGCGGGGGCAGGGCGGCGCGCGTGGCGCCGGGGACGAGCGGGGCGCGCACCGGCCGTTCGCGCAGCCGGGCGTGATAGTCGGCCGCCCAGTCGGCGGCGCGTTTCGACCAGTGGCGCAGGTCCTCGTGGTCCATCCCGCTCACCCCAGCGCGATGCCGGCGACGACCATGACGAGCCCGAGCGCCGAGAGCAGGAGCGCCCCGAGGTTGAGCGCGACGACGCGCTGCAGGCGCGCGCGCAGCTCTGCGTCCGACAGGCCCGCGCGGCGCGCGCCGGCGACCCTCAGGATGCACCAGACGAGCCCCGCAAGCCCCAGGAGCGTGACGCCCGCCCCGGCCCAGACCAGCCATTCCATGGTTCGAGCCCCCCTTCCGGCTCGCCCTAGCGCGGGCCGTCGGCGGTGGCAAGCCGGGGCCTTGAAGGCGGCCGGAGGCGGGGGTAGGGAACGGGCCGCCGAGCCAGAAGGGAGACGCGCCGATGACCGAAGCCGCCACCAACCCGCCCGCGGATGCCGCCTACGGGGTCGCCGCCGGCGAGCTGCGCCAGATCGTCGAACGCATCGAGAGGCTCGAGGCCGAGAAGAAGGACGTCGCCGACCAGATCAAGGAGGTCCTGGCCGAGGCCAAGGGGCGCGGCTACGACGTCAAGGTGCTGCGCAAGGTGATCGCCCTGAGGAAGCGCGACCGCGACGACCTGGCCGAGGAGGAGGCGGTGCTCGAGATGTACAAGGCCGCGCTCGGCATGTGAGCGCGGCCCCCTGCGGCCGCCGCTGGCGCGGCGACGCCCTTCCTGTCGCCTCCGCCCTGTCCGGGCTCCGGCTCCGGTCGCCTGCGGCGCGACGGACCGCCGCGCGGTGCGCCCGGGCGCCGGATCGCCCCTGCTTCCCCTTTCTCCAAATATCCCCGCCGGAGGCCCCCGAGCGGCCGCGCCGGGCGCGGCCGCGAGACAAGGGGCTTGGCCCGGAACGGGCCGCCGCGTGATCCGCGGTCTCAGCCGAGCCGGTAGTTCGGACTCTCGCGGATGATCTGCACGTCGTGGACGTGGCTTTCCTTCAGCCCCGCCCCGGTGATCCGCACGAAGCGGCAGCCCTGCCGCATCTCGGCGATGGTCGCCGCGCCGGTGTAGCCCATCGCCGCGCGCAGGCCGCCGACCATCTGGTGGATCACCGCCGCCACCGCGCCCTTGTAGGGCACCTGGCCCTCGATGCCCTCGGGGACGAGCTTGTCGGAGGCCGCGTCCTTCTGGAAGTAGCGGTCGGCCGAGCCGCGCGCCATGGCGCCGATCGAGCCCATGCCGCGGTAGGCCTTGAAGCTGCGGCCCTGGTAGAGGATCACCTCGCCGGGGCTCTCGTCGGTGCCGGCGATCATCGAACCCACCATCGCCGCCGAGGCGCCGGCGGCGATCGCCTTGGCGAAGTCGCCCGAATACTTGATGCCGCCGTCGGCGATCACCGGCACGTCGCCGGCGGCGGCGGCCGCGTCCATGATGGCGGTGAGCTGCGGCACGCCCACGCCGGCGACGATCCGCGTCGTGCAGATCGAGCCCGGCCCGATCCCGACCTTCACGGCGTCGGCGCCCGCGTCGATCAGGGCGCGGGTTCCCTCGGCGGTCGCCACGTTGCCGGCGATCACCTGCACCTGGTTCGAGGCGCGCTTGATGCGCTCGACCACCTTCGCCACGCCCTCGGAATGGCCGTGCGCGGTATCGACCACCACGATGTCGCAGCCGGCGTCGACCAGCGCCTCGGCCCGGGCGAAGCCGGTGTCGCCGACGGTGGTCGCCGCCGCCACGCGCAGCCGGCCGAGCTCGTCCTTGCAGGCGGCGGGGTTGAGCACGGCCTGCTCGGTGTCCTTGAGCGTGAGCAGGCCGGTGAGCTTGCCCTTGCCGTCGGTGACCAGCAGCTTCTCGATCCGCCGCGCCTTCATCAGCGACTTCGCCGCGTCGAGGTCGGCGGGCTCGGTCAGCATGGCGAGGTTGTCCGAGGTCATCACCGCGCGCACGGGCGTGGCGTCGTCGGTGGCGAAGCGCATGTCGCGGTTGGTGACGATGCCGACGACCCGGCCCTCGGCATCGACGACGGGGAAGCCGGTCACGCTGTAGCGCTCCTGCAGGGCGCGGGCGTCGCCCACCGTCTGGTCGGGCGTGAGCGTGATCGGGTTGTAGACGATGCCCGAGACGAAGCGCTTGACGCGCCGCACCTCGGCCGCCTGCTCCTCGATCCCGAGGTTGCGGTGGATCACGCCGATGCCGCCGGCCTGGGCCATGGCGATCGCCATCCTCGCCTCGGTCACCGTGTCCATCGCCGAACTCATCAGCGGGATGTTCATGCGGATCGTCCGCGTCGCCCAGGTGGAGGTGTCGGCCTGCGAGGGCAGGACCGAACTCGCGGCGGGCACGAGCAGCACGTCGTCGAACGTGAGGGCCTCGCGAATCTCCATCGGGAGCCTCCTTGGCGGGAGCGTTCGTCTGGCGCCTCCCTGTTTCACGGGCGCCGGCGGAAGGCAAGGGTCTTGTCGGCGGCCGCGGGCCGTGCTGAGGATCGCCCCGCCGGAGGGGGAGGGGCCATGCGCGTCGCCATCGTCGAGAACACCGCCGTCACGCATCACGGCCAGGTCGGCGTGGCGCTGGCCGAGGCCGGGGTGCTGACCGACGTGTTCCGTCCCTTCGCCGGCGGCGGGCTTCCCGAGCCGGACGGCTACGCGGGGCTCGTGGTCTTCGGCGGCGAGCAGTCGGCGCTGGACGATGCGCGCCATCCCTACCTGCCCGAGCTGGCGCGGCGGATGCGCGCCTTCGGCGAGGCCGGGCGCGCGGTGCTCGGCATCTGCCTCGGCGCGCAGATCCTCGCCCGCGGCCACGGCGGGCGCAACCGGCTGGGCGAGGCTCGCGAATTCGGCTGGTGCGAGGTCCGCCGCCTTCCCGCGGCGGCGGCAGATCCGGTGCTGGGCGCCGTGCCGGAGCGCTTCCGCACCTTCCAGTGGCATTCCGACACCTTCGACCTGCCGCCCGGCGCGGCCCATCTCGCCGCGGCGCCGGGCGTGGCGGCGCAGGCCTTCCGCATCGGCGCGCGCGTCTACGGGATGCAGTTCCACTTCGAGGCCAACCGCGCCGTGGTCGCGCACTGGAGCCGGGCCTTCGCCGATCAGGCCGAGGCGATGGCCCCCGGCTGGGGCGCGGCGCATGCCGCGCAGGCGGCGCTCCACGGCCCCGGCGCCGACGCCGCCGGGCTGGCGCTGGCGCGGGCCTGGGTCGGCCTGCTCTAGCCGGTCAGGCGGTGGCGGCGTTGGTGGCCGGGGCGAGCCGGCCCTCGGCCCAGAGCCGCATCACCCGCCAGGCGATCGTCGGGACGAGGAGCGTGGCGCCCACGAGGAGCAGCCCGCCGAGGCTGCGGAAGGGCTCTGCGCCCTGCGCAAGGCAGGCCGAGCAGACCGCGGCGGCGGGAAAGGTGAAGGCGCCCCAGAGCGGCGAGAAGCCCGCCGCCGTGAGCCATCGCCCGGCGACGAGCAGCAGCGCGAGGATGACGAGCGCGATCAGGCAGAAGGCAAGCGCGGGCAGCGCCAGGCCGAGCCCCGCCGCCACGGTGGCGAACAGGGCGGCCGGCGCGAGATGCACCGCAAGCAGCGGCCGCAGCGGCGCCGGGGTGCGGGCCACGGCGGGCGCCGAGAGCGCCCAGACCAGGAGCGCGACGGGAACGGTCGCGGCCAGGATCGCGGTGGCGAGCCCGGTCATCCCGAGCGGCACGGCCGAGAGCGGCGCCAGGATGAAGCCGACGAAGGCGAGGTGCCAGACCGGCGTCGCCCGGCGCTGTTCCGCCGGCCCGGTGAGAAGCGCGCGCAGGAAGGCCAGCGCCAGCAGCGCATGGACCGCAAGCCCCGCGAACAGGAGCCATCGGGCGAGCCCGGCCGAATAGGGCAGGACGGTCGCGGCGAGCAGGAACAGCGAGAGCGAGGCCGCGGAAAGCCCCGCCCGGCCGGGAAGCACGCGCAGGTCCTCGGCCACGACGCCGGGGCGTCGGGCCGCCTTGGCGAGATAGGCCGCCAGCACGAAGAGGTAGAGCAGCGTCACCGCGCCGAGCAGGATCTCGGCCGCGCCCGACGGCAGGGCGAAGGCCTCGGCCGCGCGGCGCCAGGCGAGCCCCAGCCCGAACAGGCCGAAGACCGGCGTGAAGGCCGCAGGCGGCGTCTGGCGGAACAGTCCGGCTCGCGGCGGGACCGGCGGCAGGGGGGGCGGAAGCGGCGGGCGGCTCATGGCGCGGAAGGTGCCTGCAGGCGGCGCCGCGGGCAAGGGCCGCGAGGGTCGCAGCGGCGGCGGGGCGGCCGGAAGAGGCGCATGGGCGCAAGGCGGGAACCGGGGTCCCCCGCGGCCCGGGGCTCGGTCCTTGGCACGGCCCTTGGCGCGGCCTGGCGAGGCCACTCCACTGCGCGGCCCAGGGCGCGGCCTGGCGAGGCCCCTGCGCGGCAGACCCCGCGGCCGGCCGCCGCAGCGCAGGGGACGGGGCCCGCCGCCTCGCGGATGGCCACCCGTCCGGCCGCGTGCAGGCGCCAGCCGCCGATCGCCGCGCCCGGCCTGCCGGCCCCGCCCGCGCGCTGCGGGCGGCGGCGTCAGAAGGGGATCTCGTCGTCGAGGTCGGGCCCGCCCCGGCCGCCGCCCGGCGAGGGCCCGCCGTAGTCGCGCCCGCCGCCGTAGTCGCCGCCGCGGTCGTCGGGATAGGCCGGGGCGCCGCCGCCCTCGCGCCCGTCGAGCAGGGTGAGCTCGCCCCGGTAGGGCCGCAGCACGATCTCGGTCGTGTAGCGTTCCTGCCCCGACTGGTCCTGCCACTTGCGGGTCTCGAGCTGGCCCTCGATGTAGACCTTCGAGCCCTTCCTGAGATACTGCTCGGCAATCTTGGCGAGGTTCTCGTTGAAGATTGCAACCGAGTGCCACTCGGTCCTCTCCTTGCGCTCTCCGGTGGCGCGGTCGCGCCAGGTCTCGGAGGTGGCGATGCGCAGGTTGCAGACCTTGCCGCCGTTCTGGAACGTCCGCACCTCGGGGTCGCGGCCGAGGTTGCCGATCAGAATGACCTTGTTCACCGATCCCGCCATCTCGCGCCTCCCGCCGAATCCCCGATCGTGCCAGGCTGCCGTTACAGCACCCCCGCGTGGTTAATGGAAGGCCAATCGGTGGCTGCCGGACCGGGCGCGGGGGCGCGCGTGCCGGTGCCGTCTGGCGCGGCGGCCGCAGATCGGTATAGTGAGGGCGGGACGGACGACCGAGCGGGAACGAGGGACCACGCCGCATGACACGACCGGGAGCCCTGGGCGCGGCGATCGCCGCGTGCCTCGCCGCATTTCCGGCGGAGGCGAACGAGACCGCCTCGTCGAAGTCGCGCATGGCGCTGTTCCAGGCGCAGGTGCGCGTGCTCGACGGCCGCGCGGCGGTGCAGTATGCGAACTCGGTCCGGCTCCAGCCGCCTTCGGTCCGCGTGCCGGGGCGCGAGGACGTGCCGGGCTTCAGCGGCCGCTACCGGGGCGAGTGGCTGCCGGTGGCGCGCGCCGCGGCACGCCGCCACGGCATCCCCGAGGACCTGTTCCTGCGCCTCGTGCAGCAGGAATCCGGCTGGAACCCGCGGGCGGTGTCGCACAAGGGCGCGACGGGGCTTGCCCAGCTCATGCCGGCGACGGCGCAGCGGCTCGGGGTCGACATCGACGACCCGCATCAGAACCTCGACGGCGGTGCGCGCTACCTGCGGATGATGTACGACCGCTTCGGCACCTGGCGGCTTGCGCTGGCCGCCTACAATGCCGGCCCCGAGGCGGTGGAACGGCACGGCGGCGTGCCGCCCTACCGCGAGACCCAGGGCTACGTGCGGGCGATCCTCGGCAGCGGATGAGCGCCGCGCCGCGCGCGCTCAGCCGATGAACCGGACGCCGGGGATCGCGGCGATCCGCGCCACGTCGGCCTCGTAGGCGGCGGTGATCGCGGCGACGTGCTCCTGCGTCCAGCCCGGCATGTCGATCTCGACCTCCAGGCGCTCCGGCCGCCCGAAGCGTTCGAGGAAGGCGGCGACCGCCCGCCGGCGGCGCGCCTCGCTCTCGGGCGGGTTGTCGGCGAAGTAGGCCTGCATCCGCTCCACGCCCTCGGGCAGCATCAGCTCGGCCAGGAACTCGTCGAGATGCTCCAGCCGCGTCGCCTCGCCGTGGCCCGAGACGGCGCGCAGCACCGCGGGCCAGATCAGCGGCAGGTCCTCGTCGCACCAGACGGTGATGGCGCAGTCGGGCACCGCCGCCCGCATCTCGGCGACGAGGGCGGACCAGCTCAGGCGGAGCGGATCGATCCCGCCGGGCAGCGCCGGGGCAGCGGCTGGCTCGCTGGCCGCGTGCAGCGCGGGCAGGAAGGTCGCGGGATCGCGGATGCCGAGGCAGAAGGAGACGGCGTGATCGGGGAAGATGTTGCGCAGCTGGGCGACGCGGGCCGCGCCCCCCGGATAGAGCCGTCCGCTGCCCAGCGCGTCCGAGCGCAGGCCGAGGAACATCTCGTGGCCGAACACCACGCGCCGGGGGCGGTCCTGCACCATCACGGCGTCGAGCACGAGCTCCTGCATCCGCGGCGAGGCGCGGGCGCCGTCGAGCCGGGCGATCAGGTCGCGAAACAGGTAGCGGTAGTGGCGGGCGAGCGGCACGACGATGCCCTCCTCGGCCAGCGCCGCGCGGTTCCTGAGCAGCGTGCGGATGATCCGGTCCTCATCGGTGCAGTGCGCGCCGACGTGAAAGACGATCTCCATTGCCCGCTCCCCCGGTGCCGCCCGTCGAGAGCTACCGAAGCGCCGGCCGTGCGTCAAACCCGCGCCCCGCTTGCCCGCCGCCCGGCGCGGGGCTATGGGTGGGCCGTGCCCCTATAGCTCAGCCGGTAGAGCATCTGATTTGTAATCAGGGGGTCGGGGGTTCGAGTCCCTCTGGGGGCACCAGATCGCGAACCGGGGCAGGCAAGGGCGGCCGGCGGAGCAGCCGCGCGGTGCCGTCGAAGGGGGCAGGAATGGCGGTGGGCGCGCTTGACGGGCTGGTTGTTCTCGACCTCAGCCGGATCCTCGCCGGGCCGACCTGCACGCAGCTTCTGGGCGACCTCGGCGCGACGGTGATCAAGATCGAGAACCCGGCCACGCGCGGCGACGACACGCGCGAATGGGGCCCGCCCTTCGCGCTCGGCCGCGACGGCCGGCCGACCGACCTCTCTTCCTATTTCATGTCGGCCAACCGCAACAAGTATTCGGTCGCTGTCGACATCGCCACGCCCGAGGGCCAGGCGACCGTGCGGGCGATCGCGGCGCGCGCCGACGTGGTGGTGGAGAACTTCAAGCCGGGCGGGCTGGCGAAGTACGGTCTCGATCACCAGAGCCTGCGCGCGGCGTTTCCCCGCCTCGTCTACTGCTCGATCTCGGGCTACGGCCAGACCGGGCCGAACCGGGAGAAGCCGGGCTACGACCTGATGGCGCAGGGCTTCGGCGGGATCATGAGCCTGACGGGCGAGCCCGAGGGCGAGCCGATGAAGGTGGGCGTGGGTATCGCCGACGTCATGTGCGGCATGTATGCAGCCGTCGGCATCCTCGCCGCGCTCCGCCACCGCGACCGCACCGGCGAGGGGCAGCACATCGACCTGGCCCTGGTGGACAGCCAGGTCGCCTGGCTGATCAACGAGGGCGTGGCGCACCTGACCACCGGCCGGCCGCGCCCGCGGCGCGGCAACCAGCACGCGACCATCGTGCCCTACCAGGCCTTCCGCGCCGCCGACGGCCACGTCCTGGTCGCGGTGGGCAACGACAGCCAGTATCGCCGCTTCTGCGACTTCCTCGGCCGGCCGGACCTGGCCGAGGATCCGGCCTTCGCCACCAACCCCGCGCGGCTGGAGAACCGCGACCGGCTGATCCCGATCCTCGAGGGGCTGATCTCCCGGATGACCCGCGCCGAGGTGATCGCCGGGCTCGAGGCGCGCAAGGTGCCGGTCGGGCCGGTCAACACGGTGGAGGAGGTCTTCGCCTCCGAGCAGGTGGCGGCGCGGGAGATGCGCATCGACATGCCGCGCGACGACATCGACCGGGGCGGGGTGGAGCTGATCGGCAACCCGCTCAAGTTCTCCGCAACGCCCGTGGCCTACCGCAAGCCGCCGCCGCATTTCGGCGAGGACACGCAGGCGGTGCTCGACTGGCTCGCGGGCCGCGGCCCGCTCGGCTGAGCGCGGGCGGGGCCTAGTCGGCGACGGCGACCCCGCGCAGGGCGAGCGCGTTGAGCAGCGACCGGCTCGCGGGCACCGATTCCGGGGGCAGGCGGATCATGCGGCCGTCGCGCAGCGCGAGCAGCATCCGCGGCCGGCTGTCCTCGCCCCGCTCGGGCTGCGCCCGCAGCACCTGCGACAGGGCGACCTCTCCCGTCTCGCCCGGGCGCCACCAGTGGAGCCGCCCGGCCGCCAGCTCCACGCCCGAGCGCGGATCGAGCAGGATCGACCAGATCAGGAAGGGCAGCGGCAGCACCGCGGCGGCGATCACCAGCGACACGCTGCCGAGGCCCGCGCCGCCGACGAGGAAGATGACGGAGGCGCCGAGCGAGGCCCAGAGCGTGCTGCGGGGCCGGCGCCGTTCGAACCTGTATTCGACCGATCTCATGGTGCCATCCTCGCCCCCGAATGTGGCGGAAGGATGGGAAGGCGGTGGAAGATCTGGTACGAATCGCGGGCTGCGGGGTCAGGCGGTGCCGAGCAGCCGCGCGACCATCTCGCCGGTGTCGCGGCTGAGGTCCGGGGCCGCGGCGATGCGCGCGAGCTCCGCCCGGATCAGCGCCTTGCGGTCGGCGTCGTAGCGCGGCCAGGTCTCGAAGGCGGTCGTCATCCGCGCCGCCGTCTGCGGGTTCACCGGGTCGAGCCGGATCAGCCAGTCCGCCACCAGCCGGTAGGAGGCGCCCGAGGGGTCGTGGAAGCCCGCCGCATTGCCGCTGAGCGCGCCGATGACGGCGCGGAAGCGGTTCGGGTTGCGCCATTCGAAATCCGGGTGCTGGGTCAGCCGGCGCGCGGTCTCGGCCGCGGCCGCCGGCGCCGCGCCCGAGACCTGGAGCGCGAACCACTTGTCGAGCACCAGACGGTCGTGCCGCCAGCGGCGGTAGAAGGCGGCCAGCTCCTCCTGGCCCGCGCCGATGGCGAGCAGGCAGGAGAGCGCGCCGAGCTCCTCGGTCATGTTGTCGGCCTCGCGGAACTGCCGCGCCGCGCGCCGCCCGCCGTCGAGCCGCGAGAGGTAGCCGAGCGCCACGAGGCGCAGCGACCGGCACCCCGCCGCCCGGGCATCGGGCGTGTAGGGGCCGGGCACGCGCATCGCCTCGTGCAGGCCGGGCAGGTCGGCGGCGAGCCGCTCGGCCACCGCCTGTGCCAGGCGCTCGCGCGCGGCATGGATCTCCCAGGGGTCGGGGATCACCCCGGCGTCGTGCAGCGACTGCGCCATGTCGTCCTCCGAGGGCAGGCGCAGCGCCAGCGCCCGGAAGGCGGGGTCGAGCGTCTCGTCGCGCGCCACGCGGGCGAGCGCGTCGAGGAAGGCCGGGCCGGGGGCGGCGCGCTCGGTCACCATGCGCGCCAGCACGTCCTTGGCGAGCGCCCGGCCCGCCTCCCACCGGTTGAAGGGGTCGGTGTCGTGGGCCAGCAGGAAGGCGCGCTCCTCGGGCGTCGCCTTGCGTTCGAGCACCACGGGCGCCGAGAAGCCGCGCAGGATCGAGGGCACCGGTCGCGCCGCGAGCCCCCCGAAGCGGAAGCTCTGGGTGTCCTCGGTCATCTCCAGCATCGTCGTGGGCACCACCTCGTCGCCGTTGGGGTTGAGCAGCCCGACCGCGATCGGGATGACGCGCGGCGGCTTCTCGGGCTGGCCGGGGGTGGGCGGCGTGTGCTGGCGGAAGGTCAGCGTGAAGGTGCCGTCGGACCAGGCCTCGGTCACCTCGAGGCGCGGGGTGCCGGCGTCGGTATACCAGCGCTTGAACTGGGTGAGGTCGCGGCCCGTCGTGTCCTCGAAGACCTTCAGCCAGTCCTCGATCGTCGCGGCCTGGCCATCGTGCCTCTCGAAGTAGAGGTCGAGCGCGGCGCGGTAGGCCTCATCGCCCACCAGGCGCTTGAGCATGCCGATGATCTCGGCGCCCTTCTCGTAGACCGTGGCGGTGTAGAAGTTGTTGATCTCGACATAGGAGGTCGGCCGCACGGGGTGGGCGAGCGGCCCCTCGTCCTCGCGGAACTGCCGGGTGCGCAGGGTCAGCACGTCCTCGATGCGCTTGACCGGGGCCGAGCGCATGGCGGCGGTGAACTCCTGGTCGCGGAAGACGGTGAGCCCCTCCTTGAGGCAGAGCTGGAACCAGTCGCGGCAGGTGATCCGGTTGCCGGTCCAGTTGTGGAAATACTCGTGGGCGACGATGCCCTCGATGCGCTCGTAGTCGGCGTCGGTCGCGGTCTCGGGGCTGGCGAGGACGAACTTGGAGTTGAAGATGTTCAGCCCCTTGTTCTCCATCGCGCCCATGTTGAAGTCGTCGCCCGCCACGATGTTGAACACGTCGAGGTCGTATTCCCGCCCGTAGGTCTCCTCGTCCCAGCGCATGGCGCGGATCAGGCTGTCGAGCGCATACCCGCAGCGGCCCTCGTCGCCCGGCCGGACCCAGACGTTGAGCGCCACCTCGCGCCCCGAGCGGGTGACGAAGCGCCCGCGATGGGCGACCAGATCGCCGGCGACCAGGGCGAAGAGGTAGGAGGGCTTGGGCCAGGGGTCGTTCCACTCCGCCCAGCCCGGGCCGGAGGCGAGCGGGTTGCCGTTCGAGAGCAGCACCGGCAGGCCGCTCTCGATGCGCACCCGGAAGGGGGCCATGACGTCGGGGCGGTCGGGGTAGAAGGTGATCTTGCGGAAGCCCTCGGCCTCGCACTGGGTGCAGTACATGCCGTTCGACATGTAGAGCCCCTCGAGCGCGGTGTTCGCCTCGGGGTCGATGGCGACCTCGGATTCCCAGGTGAAGCCCTCCGCCGGCAGCGCCACGGCCGCGACCGTCAGCCCGCGGTCGGTGAGGCGGTGCGCGAGATCGCCGAGCGGCCGGCCGTCGATCCGCGCGCCGATGAGCCGCAGCCCCTCGCCGTCGAGCACCAGGTCGCCGTGGCCGGGCCCCGCAGGGTTCGGCGCGAAGCGGATGCGCGAGAGGACCCGCGTGTCGCGCGGGGCGAGCCGGAAGGTGAGCTCGACCGAGAGGACCCGCCAGACCGGAGGGGCGTAGTCGTCGAGCCGGACGGGATCGGGGGCGAGGTGCTTCATCGGCGCCTTCCTGTGGCGGGCGTGCCGGGAAAACCCGGCCGAAGGGCGACGTTAGTCAACCGCCGGGCGGCCCGCAACGGGCCTGTCCGGGGCCCGACCGAGCCGGCCGCGGTCGCATGCCGCACCGCCCCAGCGGGCGCAGCGCCGCCTCCGCAGCGCGCCGGGCAGGATCGGGGCGGGCGGGGGCCGCCTGCCGCGGTCGCTC
>JANZZL010000002.1 GCA_026419405.1 Paracoccaceae bacterium
CCCGCCGGGCGGCCCGGTTCCCGCGACCGGGCGCTGCCCGGCGCCCGCCGCGAGCCGGGCAGGACTGCCGGGACGCATCCACGCCCCGAGGGCGGCCGGGCCGCGGGCCCCGTCCCGGTCACGCGCGCATCGCACCCGCGCCGCGCCCCGCGCGCGGGGCCGCAGCCGACCGGCGCGGTCCGGCGCGCGCCGCCGGCTCGCGGTCACGCCGGCGTGAAGATTTACAGATTCCGATCGGATGGTGTCAATCAATTTACAAAAAATGCCATTGTTTGGATCAGGTTATGCAAAACTTGACGGATGCGCTATTCTGGCGGCGCGGGCGGAGCCCGGACACCGGGTCCGCGCGTGTCGGGGGGAGCAGGCGAGGGAGGAGGTCCGATGGCTGAGGCTGCGGCTGCAGGGGCGGCCCTGCGGGAGATTCCGGAATCGTTCGCGCGCACCGCGCATGTCGATGCCGCGCGCTATGCCGAGATGTACCGCGCGTCCGTGGAGGACCCGGAGGCCTTCTGGCGGGAACAGGGCCGGCGCATCGACTGGATCCGGCCCTACGGCCGCGTGAAGAACACCTCCTTCGAGTTCGGCAAGGTCGACATCCGCTGGTTCGAGGATGGCACGCTGAACGTCAGCGCCAACTGCATCGACCGCCACATGTCGAAGCGCGCGCGCCAGACGGCGATCATCTGGGAGCCCGACGACCCGGCCGCGCCGGCCCGGCACATCACCTATGCCGAGCTTCTGGAGAACGTCTGCCGCATGGCGAACGTGCTCAAGGCGCACGGCGTGGAGAAGGGCGACCGGGTGGTGATCTACCTGCCGATGATCCCCGAGGCGGCCTATGCGATGCTGGCCTGCGCGCGGATCGGCGCGATCCATTCGGTCGTCTTCGCCGGCTTCTCGCCGGACAGCCTGGCAAGCCGGATCAACGATTGCGGCGCCAAGGTGGTGATCACCGCCGACCACGCGCCGCGCGGCGGCCGCAAGACGCCGCTGAAGTCGAACACCGACAAGGCGCTGCTCGACTGCTCCGACACGGTGAAGTGCATGGTCGTCCGCCACACCGGCGACCAGACGACCTGGGTCGAGGGGCGCGACATCGACCTGCGGGCCGAGATGGCGGCGGCGAGCCCCTACTGCCCCTATGCCGAGGTCGGCGCGGAGGATCCGCTGTTCATCCTCTACACCTCGGGCTCGACCGGCAAGCCGAAGGGCGTGGTGCACACCTCGGGCGGCTACCTCGTCTATGCGGCGATGACGCACCAGATCACATTCGACTACCACGAGGGCGACATCTACTGGTGCACCGCGGAGGTGGGCTGGGTGACCGGGCACAGCTACATCGTCTACGGCCCGCTCGCCAACGGCGCGACGACGCTGATGTTCGAGGGCGTGCCGACCTTCCCCGATCCGGGCCGGTTCTGGGCGGTCTGCGAGAAGCACAAGGTGAACCAGTTCTACACCGCGCCGACCGCCATCCGGGCGCTGATGGGGCAGGGCGAGGAGTGGGTGAGGCGGCACGACCTGTCGTCGCTGAAGCTGCTCGGCACGGTGGGCGAGCCGATCAACCCCGAGGCCTGGGCCTGGTACGACCGTGTCGTGGGCAGGGGCCGCTGCCCGATCGTGGACACCTGGTGGCAGACCGAGACCGGCGGCCACATGATCACGCCGCTGCCGGGGGCCACGCGCACCAAGCCCGGCTCGGCCACGCTGCCGTTCTTCGGCGTCCGGCCGGTGGTGCTGCACGCCGAGACCGGCCAGGTGCAGGAGGGCAATCCGGCCGAGGGCGTGCTCTGCATCGCCGACAGCTGGCCGGGGCAGATGCGCACCGTCTGGGGCGACCACCAGCGGTTCCAGGAGACCTACTTCCGGCAGTACAGGGGCTACTACTTCACCGGCGACGGCTGCCGCCGCGACGAGGACGGCTACTACTGGATCACCGGCCGGGTGGATGACGTGATCAACGTCTCGGGCCACCGGCTGGGCACGGCCGAGGTGGAAAGCGCGCTCGTCGCGCACGAGAAGGTCGCCGAGGCGGCGGTGGTGGGCTACCCGCACGAGATCAAGGGCCAGGGCATCTATGCCTACGTCACCCTGATGAACGGCGTGGAGCCGACCGAGGAGCTGCGCCGGGAACTGGTCCAGTGGGTCAGGTCCGAGATCGGGCCGATCGCCACGCCCGACCTGATCCAGTGGGCGCCGGGCCTGCCCAAGACGCGCTCGGGCAAGATCATGCGCCGCATCCTGCGCAAGATCGCCGAGAACGACTACGGCAGCCTCGGGGACACCTCGACGCTGGCTGACCCCTCGGTGGTGGACGACCTGATCGCCAACCGGATGAACCGCAAGTGAGCGGCGGGGCCGGGACCGTGACCGCGGCGCCGGTCTTCATCCTGCTCGGTCCGCCGGGCGCGGGCAAGGGGACGCAGGCGCGGCTGCTGGCCGAGCGTTTCGGGCTGGTGCCGCTCTCGACCGGCGAGCTGCTCCGCGCCGCCGCGCGCGAGGGCACCGAGGCCGGCCGGAAGGCGCAGGCGGTGATGGAGGCGGGCGCCCTGGTGCCCGATGCGATCGTGCTGGCGGTGCTGGCCGAGCGCCTCGCCCGGCCCGACGTCTCGCGGGGCGTGATCCTCGACGGCTTCCCGCGCACCGCCGGCCAGGCCGAGGCGCTCGACCGGCTGCTGGCCGGCACCGGGCAGCGGATCGACGCGGCGGTGAGCCTCGAGGTCGACGACGCCGCGATGATCGGGCGCATCTCGGGGCGCTACGCCTGCGCCGCCTGCGGCGAGGGGTATCACGATGCGTTCAAGCAGCCGTCCCGCCCGGGCGTCTGCGACAGGTGCGGCGGCTCGGCGTTCGCGCGCCGGGCCGACGACAGGGCCGAGACCGTGGCGGAGAGGCTGAAGGCCTATCACGCCCAGACGGCCCCGCTGATTGCGTACTACGAGGGACGTGGCGTCCTGGAGCGCGTCGATGCGATGGGAGAGATCCCCGCCATCGCCGCGCAGCTCGGCGCCATCGTGGAGCGCGCAACGGCCTGAAGGGAGAGGGCGGCGCCCGCGGTGGCGGGGCGCCGTCCGGTGGAGGCAACAACCCAAGAGGGGAGAGAGCGAACATGGCGGACAGATCGAGGTCCGACGCCTACTGGGCCGCGAACAAGCGGCTCATCTACCTGTGCCTGGCCATCTGGGCCTTCGTCTCGTTCGGGCTGGGGATCATCCTCAGGCCGATGATCTCGGGCATCTCGGTCGGCGGCGCCGACCTCGGCTTCTGGTTCGCGCAGCAGGGATCGATCTACACGTTCCTGATCCTGATCTTCTTCTACGCCTGGCGCATGAACAAGATCGACCGCGAACACGGCGTCGAAGAGTAGGGGAAGCGGGACAATGGATCAGTTCACCCTCAACCTGCTGGTGATCGGCGCGACCTTCGCGCTCTACATCGGCATCGCGATCTGGGCCCGCGCCGGCTCGACGGCGGAGTTCTACGCCGCCGGTCAGGGCGTGCGGCCGGTGACCAACGGCATGGCGACCGCCGCCGACTGGATGTCGGCCGCCTCGTTCATCTCGATGGCGGGGCTCATCGCCTTCGGCGGCTACAACAACTCGGTGTTCCTGATGGGCTGGACCGGGGGCTACGTGCTGCTTGCGCTGCTGCTCGCGCCCTACCTCAGGAAGTTCGGCAAGTTCACGGTGCCGGAGTTCGTCGGCGACCGCTACTATTCCGCCACGGCGCGGCTGGTCGCGGTGGTCTGCCTCATCGTCATCTCGGTGACCTACGTCGTCGGGCAGATGGTGGGGGTCGGCGTGACCTTCGCGCGGTTCCTCGAGGTGAGCTCGACCACCGGCCTGCTGATCGGCTCGGCGATCGTCTTCGCCTATGCCGTGTTCGGCGGCATGAAGGGGATCACCTACACCCAGGTCGCCCAGTACATCGTGCTGATCGTGGCCTACACGATCCCGGCCCTGTTCATCTCGCTGCAGCTGACCGGCAACATCCTGCCGCAGCTCGGCCTGATCGGCAGCTACGCGCCGGGCGGCGGCGATGTCGCGTTCCTCGCCAAGCTCGACCAGGTGGTCAGCGAGCTGGGCTTCAAGGCCTATACCGCGCCCACGGACAACATGCTGAACATGCTGCTCGTGACCCTGTCGCTGATGATCGGCACGGCGGGCCTGCCGCACGTGATCATCCGCTTCTTCACGGTGCCGAAGGTGGCTGACGCCCGCACCTCGGCGGGCTGGGCGCTGGTGTTCATCGCGCTGCTCTACACCGTCGCCCCGGCGGTCGGCTCGATGGCGCGGCTGAACCTGACGACCACCTTCTGGCCGGCCGCGGTCTCGGGCAACGCGCTCGACGGCGAGGCGCTGTCGATCGAGGAGATCGACACGAACCCGCAACTGAGCTGGATCGGGACCTGGCGCGACACCGGGCTGCTTGTCTACCAGGACAAGAACGGCGACGGGCGGATCCAGTACTTCAACGAGCCCAAGCCGCTGGCCGATGCCAACAAGGCGCTGGCCGCCGCGGAGAAGGCGCTGGCCGAAGCCCCCGCCGACGCCGACAAGGCGCCGCTCGAGGCGGCCGTCGCCGAGGCGCGGGCGGCGCGCGACGCGGTGCTCGCCGAGGTGCAGCTCGGCGGCGTCAGCCTGGCCGAGAGGGGGTTCGTGGGCAACGAGCTGACCACCGTGAACAACGACATCATGGTGCTTGCCAACCCCGAGATCGCCAAGCTGCCGGGCTGGGTGGTCGCGCTGGTCGCCGCCGGCGGCCTCGCGGCCGCGCTCTCGACGGCGGCGGGCCTGCTGCTTGCCATCTCCTCGGCGATCAGCCACGACCTCATCAAGGGCGCGATCAAACCCGACATCTCGGAGCGGGGCGAGCTGCTCGCCGCCCGGATCTCGATGGCGGGCGCGATCGCGCTGGCCACCTGGCTCGGGGTCAACCCGCCCGGCTTCGCCGCGCAGGTGGTGGCGCTGGCCTTCGGCCTGGCGGCGGCGACGATCTTCCCGGCGCTGATGATGGGGATCTTCTCCAAGCGCGTGACCAAGGAAGGCGCCATCGCCGGCATGATCGTCGGCCTGGTGGTCACCTCGGTCTACATCTTCCTCTACCTCGGCTGGTTCTTCATCCCCGACACCAACGTGCTGCCGAACACGCCCGACGCGCACTGGCTGGGGATCTCGCCGGCCGGCTTCGGGCCAGTCGGCGCGCTGCTCAACTTCGTGACGGCCTATGCCGTCTCGGCGATGAGCAAGGAGCCGCCGCGGCACGTCCAGGACCTGGTGGAGTCGATCCGCATCCCGAAGGGTGCGGGCGCGGCCCGGGCCCACTGACGCCAAGCAGACCGCGCCTCCCGGGAGACCGGGGGGCGCGCCCTTCTCCGGGGCCGCCGAAATGGACAAATCCGGGCATTCCGTCGCCGGCTTCCTCGAAGGCATCCATCCCTACGATGCCCTGCCGCCGGACGAGCTGGCGCGCGTCGCCGGTTCCTTCGGCCGCAGGACGGCCGCGGCGGGCGAGACCATCTACCGCCACGGCGACAGGCTCGACGGGCTCTTCCTGATCGAGCGCGGGACGGTCGAGATCACCGACCTCAACGGGGTCCGGGTCTCGCTGCTCGGCCCGGGCAACTCGTTCGGCGAGCGGGGCCTGGCGCGCGACGGGCGCGCCATGACCAGCGCGCGCGCCCTCGAGGACGCCGCGCTGCTGCTGCTGCCCGCGGCCGAGTTCCTCAGGCTGAACCGCGACTTCCCCGCCTTCGCGCGCTTCTTCGACCGGACCCGGCCGGCGGAGGGCAGGCCCACGGACCTCGCCACGCTGCCCGTCACCGACCTGATGACCACCGACCCGGCCACCTGCGCGCCGGACACCCCGATCGGCGAGGCCGCGCGGATCATGCGCGACAGGGGCATCTCCTCGCTCGGCGTCGTCGAGGGCGGGCGCTTCGTCGGCATCGTCACGGTGCGCGACATGTCGAACCGCGCCGTGGCCGAGGGCCTGGACCCCGCGCGGCCGGTGCGCGACGTGATGACCCCGCGGCCGCAGGCGCTGCCGCCGACCGCGCTCGGGTCGGACGTGCTGCACGTGATGCTGGAGCACCGCGTCGGCCACATGCCGATCGTCGAGGGCGGGCGGCTTCTCGGCATCATCACGCAGACCGACCTGACCCGTTTCCAGGCGCTGACCTCGGCGCAGCTCATCCGCGACGTGGCCCTGGCCGAGGACCTCGAGCAGATGGCCGCCGCCACGGCGCGGATCCCGCAGCTTCTCGCGCAGCTTGTCGCCGCCGGGAACCGGCACGAGGTGGTGACGCGGCTCGTCACCGACATCGCCGACGCGGTGACGCGGCGGCTGCTGAGGCTCGCCGAGGACAGGCTCGGGCCACCGCCGGTGCCCTACCTCTGGCTCGCCTGCGGCAGCCAGGGGCGGCAGGAGCAGACGGGGGTCTCGGACCAGGACAACTGCCTGATCCTCGACGATGCCGCCACCGCCGAGGATGACGCCTACTTCGCGGCGCTGGCGCGGCAGGTGTCGGACGGGCTGGCCGCCTGCGGCTACGTCCACTGCCCCGGCGACATGATGGCCACCAACCCGCGCTGGCGGCAGCCCGCGCGGATCTGGCGCGACTACTTCGCGGGCTGGATCGCCACGCCCTCGCCCGAGGCGCAGATGCTGGCCTCGGTGATGTTCGACCTCAGGCCGATCGGCGGGGCGGTGTCGCTGTTCGGCGACCTCCAGGCCGAGACGCTGGAGCGCGCCTCGAAGAACACGATCTTCGTCGCCCACATGATCGCCAATTCGCTGAAGCACCAGCCGCCGCTCGGGCTGCTGCGGGGCTTCGCCACGATCCGGTCGGGCGAGCACAAGGACCGCATCGACCTCAAGCTGAACGGCGTCGTGCCGGTGGTGGACCTCGCCCGGGTCTACGCGCTCCAGGGCCGGATCGCGCCGGTCAACACCCGCGCGCGGCTGAGGGCGGCCGAGGAACTGGGCGTGGTCAGCGCCTCGGGCGGCCACTCGCTGATCGACGCCTACGACCTGATCGCGCAGGTGCGGCTGGAGCATCAGGCGCGTCAGGTCAAGGCGGGCGGGAAGCCCGACAACTTCATGGCGCCCGCCGAGCTGTCGGACTTCGAGCGCAGCCACCTGCGCGACGCCTTCGTGGTGGTGCGCACGATGCAGTCGGCGCTCGGTCACGGGAAGGGGATGCTGGGCTGAGGCGGCCCGGTTCAGGCGAGGTTCAGGCGAGGGAGGATCGCCCCATGCTGCTCGATTTCGTCGCGATGCTTGCCGCGGCCTTCGGTGCCGCGGGCCTCGTGCTGATCCTGAACCGGCTGACCGGGCGGCGCCTGCCGAGGTGGTCGCTGCCCGCGGGGATCGCCGCCGCCATGATGGGTTACGCGATCTGGTCGGAATACAGCTGGTTCGACCGGGCCTCGGCGGGCCTCGGCGAGGGGATGCGGATCGTCGCCACCAGTTCGGGCGGCGCGCCGTGGCGGCCCTGGAGCTACCTCTTCCCGGTGACCGACCGCTTCGTCGCGATCGATACCGGCCGGATGGTGCCGCATGCCACCGCCGAGGGGCAGCGGTTCGTCAACGCCTACTGGTTCGCGCGCTGGGCGCCCGTGCGGGTTGCCACGCTGATGCTCGACTGCGTGGGACGGCGCGGGATCGAGCTGCCCCCCGGCGCGGACTTCCCGGTCGCGGCGGTTCCGCCGGAGTCGGACTGGAAGGCCCTGCCGCCGGGCGATCCGATCCTCGCCGCGGCCTGTTCGGAGGTGTGACGATGGGTGAGCGGAAATCCATCCTGGTTGTCGAGGACGAGGACAACATCGCGCTGGCGCTCGAGCATCTGATGTCGCGCGAGGGCTACGCGCTCAGCCGGGTGTCGAGCGGCGCCGAGGCGATGCCCGCGATCGCCCGCCAGCACCCCGACCTGGTGCTGCTCGACGTGATGCTGCCCGAGGTCTCGGGCTACGAGATCTGCCAGTCGGTGCGGCTCGACCCGTCGCTGAAGGATGTCAAGATCCTGATGATGACGGCGCGCGGCAACCAGATGGAGCGGCGCAAGGGGCTGGCGCTCGGCGCCGACGGCTTCATCTCCAAGCCCTTCGACGTGGCCGACCTGAAGGCCGAGGTGCGGCGGCTTCTGGGGGATGCCGCCTGATGCTCGAGCGGCTCTCGCTCCGCCTGCGCGTGTTCCTGTTCTTCGCGCTGGTGGCGGCGGGCGGCGTCGCGGCCGTGGCGGCGGGGGCCTGGCTCGGCTACCGGCGGCTGGGCGAGCCCGAGGCGTTCCCGGCCTTCGTGCTGGCGGGCGCGGTGGGGGCCTTCGGCATCCTCGGCCTGGTCGCCTGGGTGTGGCTGCTGTTCGACGAGAACGTGGCCAGGGCGATCGAGGCGCTTTCGGCCCGGCTCCGGGCGCGCGCCCACGCCGATGCCGGCGCCCCGGTCGAGGAGGCGCGGGCGAGATATCTCGGCGACCTGGCACCGGCGGCCGCCGCCGTCTCGGCGAAGCTGAGCGAGACGCGCGACGCGCTCGCCCAGGCCGTGCAGCGCGAGACCACGCGCCTTGCGCAGGAGAAGGCGCGGCTCGAGGCGCTGCTGGCCGACGTGCCCGAGGGGGTCCTGCTCTGCTCGCCCGAGCACAAGATCGTGTTCTACAACGGCCAGGCGGCCGAGCTGATCGGCCGCGACCACGCGCCGGGCCTCGACCGGCCGGTGTTCGACTACCTGCGCGAGGCGCCGATCGCGCATGCCTACGAGTGGCTGCTGGCCGCCGAGGAGGGGGATGCGGCCTCCGACCTGCTCTGCGCCACGGTCGATGAGGGGCGCGTGCTCTCGGCGCGGATGCGGCTGCTGCGGCTGCCCGAGGAGGAGGGCGGCTACCCCGGCTACGTGCTGACCCTGCGCGACGTGACCGCCGACCTCGCCGTGCATGCCCGCCGCGAGCGGCTGCTCGAGGAGATCTTCGACCGCGTGCGGCGCCCCGCCGCCAACCTCCAGACGGTGATCGGGGTGATGGGGCCCGAGCGGGCGCAGGGCCTCGATGCGGCGCTGGCCGGCGAGGTGCGGGCGCTGACCGCGGCGATCACCGAGCTCGGTGCCCGCTACGACGAGGCGCGCGCCGACTGGTGGCCGATGTCGGAGACCCGCGCCCGCGACCTCGCCGACGGGATCGCCGCACGGCTCGCCTCGCAGGGGATCGCGGCAGAGGTCACGGCCGACCGGCTGATGCTGCGCTGCGACGCCTTCGAGATCGTCGCGCTCGTCTCGCGGCTGGCGCAGCGCCTGGCCGAGAAGGGGCGCGGCGAGGCGCTTGGCATCGCCATCGCCGCCGACCCGCCGGGCGCGGCGATCGCGCTCTCGTGGCAAGGCGAGCCGCTGGCGGTCGCCGAACTCGACCGGTGGCTGGAGGAGCCGCTCGAGGTGGGGCTTGCCGACGTGACCGGCCGCGCCGTCCTGCGCACCCACGGCACCGAATGCTGGCCCGAGGCGGCGATCGGCGGGCGGGCCGGACTGTTCCTGCCGCTCCGCCATGCCCGGCCGTCGGTCGCGCCGCCGCATCCCGCGCCGCGGTCGGCGACCTACGATTTCGACCTGCTGTCGAGGGCGCGCCCCGCCGCGATCGCCGAGCGGCGGCTGACCGACCTGACCTATGTCGTCTTCGACACCGAGACGACCGGCCTCATGCCGAGCCGCGGCGACGAGATCGTGCAGATCGCCGCGGTGCGCTGCGTGAACGGGCGCCGGATCGAGGGCGAGACCTTCGAGAGCCTGGTGAACCCCGGCCGCAGCATCCCGCCGGCCGCGACCGCGGTGCACCGGGTGACCGACGAGATGGTGGCCGGCGCCCCGCCGATCGCCGAGGTCGGCCGGCGCTTCCACCGCTTCGCGGCCGGCGCGGTGCTGGTGGCGCACAACGCGCCCTTCGACCTGGCGTTCCTGAACCGGCACGAGGCCGAGATCGGCCACCGCTTCGACCACCCGGTGCTCGACACGGTGCTGCTTTCGGCGATCGTCTTCGGCCAGCACGAGAAGCATACGCTCGACGCGCTGGCCGAGCGGCTCGGGATCGCCATTCCCGAGCATGCGCGGCACACCGCGATGGGCGACACGCTGGCCACCGCCGAGGCCTTCCTGAAGCTGCTGCCGATGCTGCGCGCCCGCGGGATGGAGACCTTCGGCGAGGTGATCGCCGAGGCGAAGCGGCACGGCCGGATTCTCCGGGACCTCAACTGAACGGGTCGGGGTCGTAGTCGACGCCCGAGAGGCAGAGCCCCTCGGGCGGCGCCACCGGCCCGCAGGCGGCGCGATCGCGCGCATCGAGCGCCGCCTTCACGTCCGCCGGCGTCCAGGCGCCGGCGCCGACGCGCTCGAGCGTGCCGACGAGGCTGCGCACCTGGTTGTGCAGGAAGCTGCGCGCCTCGAGGTGGAAGCGGAACTCGGTGCCGTGCGGCAGCGCGACCTGCTCGATCTCGAGCCGGTCGAGCGTCTTGACCGGCGAGGCCGACTGGCAGATCGACGAGCGGAAGGTGGTGAAGTCGTGATGCCCGACGAGGTGCGCGGCCGCCGCCTGCATCGGCGCGAGCGCGAGCGGGTGGGCGACGCGCCAGGCGAGCCCGCGCTCGAGCGCAAGCGGCGCCCGGCGCGAGACCAGCCGGTAGAGGTAGCGCCGCCGCCGGGCGGAGAAGCGGGCGTGGAAGCCCGCATCGACGCGCGCGGCGGCGAGCACCGCGACCGGCGCGGGCTTCAGGTGGTAGTTGAGCGCCTCCGTCAGCCGGAAGGGATCCCAGTCGCGCGCGAGGTCGCAATGCGCCACCTGGGCGGTGGCGTGCACGCCGGCGTCGGTCCGGCCCGCCGCGGCGATGCCGGGGGCGTCGGGCTCGAGCCGCCGGATGGCCGCCTCCACCGTCTCCTGGACCGAGGGGCGGCCGGCCTGCCGCTGCCAGCCCGAGAACGGGCCGCCGTGGTACTCGATGCGGAGCGCGTAGCGGGGCATGGGCGCGGCGTAGCGCCCGGCCCCGGCGTTTTCAAGCGGCGCGCCTGCGGCGCAGGATCCTCCTGTCGCCCCTCTGCCTTGCGGCCGAGGGGCTCCGGGCCGAGTATTTGGAACAGGGTGAAGGGCCGGCGGGTTCGGGCTGGGAAGCAGGCCCCGCGGGGCCTATGTAGGGGTGGTGGGGCGGGGGACGGCGGTGGTTCTGGGCAGGCTGGTCGACGGGATCGCAGGCGCGGTCGAGGGTGTCGCGCAGGGCGTGAGCGAGGCCCTGTTCGAGCCGGTCATCCGGCTCGGCGTGACCGGCCTCGCCCGGTCGGGCAAGACGGTGTTCATCACCTCGCTGGTGGCGAACCTGATGGACCGGGGCCGGATGCCGCAGCTTCTGGCGGCGCGCGACGGGGCGATCCTGGCGGCCTGGCTCCAGCCGCAGCCCGACGACACGGTGCCGCGGTTCGATTTCGAGAGCCATCTCGCCGCGCTGACCGGCCCCGAGCCGCGCTGGCCCGAGAGCACGCGGCGGGTGTCGGAGCTCAGGCTCTCGCTGAGGATCCAGCCCTCGGGGATGCTGGGTGCGCTCGGCGGGCCGCGGACGGTGCATCTCGACATCGTGGACTACCCGGGCGAGTGGCTCCTCGACCTGGCGCTGCTCGACCGGGACTATGCGGCCTGGTCGGCCGAGGTGCTGGAGCGGATCCGCGGGCGGGCCGAGGCGGAGGGGTTCCTGGCGGCGCTGGCCGGCGCGGATCCGGCGGGCGCGCTGTCGGAGCCGGGGGCGAAGGCGCTGGCCGCGGCCTTCACCGGCTACCTTTCCGCGGCGCGGGCGGCGGGCTATTCCGACTGCACGCCGGGCAGGTTCCTGCTGCCGGGCGACCTCGAGGGGTCGCCCGCGCTGACCTTCGCGCCGCTGCCCAAGCCCGAGCGCCCCGGCCGAGGCTCGCTCTGGCGCGCCTTCGAGCGGCGTTACGACGCCTACCGGCACGAGGTGGTGCGGCCGTTCTTCCGCGAGCACTTCGCGCGGATCGACCGGCAGGTGGTGCTGATGGACGTGCTCGGCGCGATCCACGCCGGGCCGCGGGCGATGGAGGACATGCGGCGCGCCATGGCCGAGATCCTCGCGGCCTTCCGGCCGGGGCGCAACGCCTGGCTCGCCTCACTGCTGGGCGGGCGGCGGGTGGAGCGGATCCTGTTCGCCGCGACCAAGGCCGACCACCTGCACCATTCGCAGCACGGGGCGCTGGCCGCGATCGTGGCGGCGATGCTGCGCGAGGCGAAGGACCGGGCGGATTTCGCGGGGGCGAGGACCGCGGCGATGGCGATCGCCGCGCTTCGGGCCACGGTGGAGGAGACCGCCGAGGTGGGGGGCGAGCGGCTCGACATGGTGAGGGGCCGGCTTTTGTCCACCGGCAAGGAGGCGGCGATGTATGCCGGGGAGCTGCCGGAGGATCCGGCCATGCTGCTTTCGCCGGCGCGGTCGGGCGCGGGGGAATGGCTGGGACGCGACTACGCGGTGATGGCCTTCGCGCCGGCGCGGCTGACGCTGAGGCCCGGCGAGGGCCCGCCGCACATCCGGCTCGACCGGGCGGCGGAGTTCCTGATCGGCGACCGCCTGCGCTGAGGCGCACGGCCGGCCGGGGCAGGCAGGGGAGAGGACGGGCGGGATGGCAAGGCGGCCGATGATCCTGGATCGCGAGGGGCCTGCGGAGCTGACGCCGGCCACCGCGCCGCCGGTGCCGGAGGCGGGCCTGCCCGAGCCGCGGGCGATGGCGGCGGCGATGGCGCTGGCGGCGCGGCCGCCCTCGCGGCTGGGGCGGCTCTTCTGGTCGGCCCTGGCCGCGGCGCTGGGCTTCGTCCTCTCGCTCGCCGCCTGGGACTTCGTGACCGGGCTTCTCGCGCGCAGCCCCGTCCTCGGCGGCATCGCGGCGGGGCTCTTCGCGCTTGTCCTGGTCGCGGCGGGGCTGATCGCGCTCAGGGAGCTCGCGGCGCTCGCACGGCTGGCGCGGGTGGACGGGCTGCACCGGGCGGCCGAGGCGGCGCTGGTCGCGGGCGACCTGGCCGCGGCGCGGGCGGTGGCGGGGCGGCTCGGCGCGCTCTACGCCCGGCGGGCGGAACTCGGCCCCGGCCGCGAGCGGCTGGCAGCGCGGCTCGCCGAGCAGTTCGACGCCGAGGCGGTGCTGGAACTGGCCGAGGCGGAGCTTCTCGCCCCGCTCGATGCCGCCGCGCGGCGCGAGATCGAGGGGGCGGCGCGCAGCGTCGCGGCGGTGACCGCGCTCGTGCCGCTGGCGCTCGCCGACGTGGCGGCGGCACTGGCCGCGAACCTCCGCATGATCCGCCGGATCGCCGAGATCTACGGCGGACGGGCCGGAGCCATCGGCTCCTGGCGGCTGGCGCGCACGGTGATGACGCATCTGGTCGCCACCGGGGCGGTGGCGGCGGGCGACGACCTGATCGGGTCGATCGCGGGCGGCGGCGTGCTGGCGAAGGTTTCGCGGCGCTTCGGCGAGGGCGTGGTGAACGGGGCGCTGACCGCCCGGGTCGGCATCGCGGCGATGGAGGTCTGCCGGCCGCTGCCGTTCCGCGCCCTGCCGCGGCCGCGGGTGACGAACCTGCTCCAGCGGGCACTGACCGGGCTCTTCGGCGGCCGGGGCGGGGCGGCCTCCGAGGCGGGCTCGCCGGAGGCTGTCCGGGACCGCGGCGCCGGGTAGCTGCCGGCGGCAGGGGGGTTGGGGGGAACGGCGCGCGAGTCGTGCTATGCTGCCTGCGTGCCGGGGGGAGGTGCGGTCATGCGCAGGGCGGTGGGCTGGATCGTGGTCGCCGGGCTGGTGGTACTGGCGCTCGGCGTCGTGCATCAGGCGCTGATCTTCGCCTCGCAGGGGAAGGGCGGCGCCGCCGAGGCCGCGGGCCGCGCCTGCCTGGTCTGCCACGGCGGCTAGAGGAAGCTCTGCGGGTCGATGTCGATGGCGAGGCGGAGGTTCGCCGGCAGCCTCAGGCGGGCCGTCCATTCCGCAAGCGCGGTCTGCAGCGGTGCGGCCCTGGGCGCCTTGACGAGCAGGCGCACCCGGTGCCGCCCGCGGATGCGGGCGATCGGCGCCGGGGCCGGGCCGAAGACCTGTGCGCCGATGCGGCGCAGCGCCGCGTCCTCGCGCGCGAGGCGGTTGCCGAGGTCGAACACCGCCTGCAGGTCGGGCGAGGAGAGGATCACGCCCGCAAGCCGGCCGTAGGGCGGCATCCCCAGCGCCTCGCGCTCGCGCGCCTCGGCGCGCCAGAAGGCCTCCTCGTCGCCGCCGAGGATGGCGCGGATCACCGGATGGTCGGGCTGGAACGTCTGCAGGAGCGCCAGCCCCGGCCGCTCGGCCCGGCCGGCCCGCCCGGCGACCTGGCGCAGGAGCTGGAACGTCCGTTCCGCCGCGCGCAGGTCGGAGCCCTGCAGGCCGAGGTCGGCGTCGATCACGCCGACCAGCGTCAGGAGCGGGAAGTTGTGCCCCTTGGCGACGAGCTGCGTGCCGATCACGATGTCGGCCTCACCCGCCGCGATCGCCGCGATCTCGGCCCTGAGCGCGCGGGCGGTGCCGAAGAGGTCGGAGGAGAGCACCCGGACCCGCGCCTGCGGAAAGAGCGCGGCGACCTCCTCGGCGAGCCGCTCCACCCCCGGGCCGACGGCGGCGAGCCGCCCCGCGGCGCCGCAGTTCGGGCAGGCCTCGGGCACCGGCTTCGTCTCGCCGCATTGGTGGCAGACCAGCCGCTTGAGGAAACGGTGCTCGACCATGCGCGCATCGCAGTGGTCGCAGCCGATCTGGTGGCCGCAGGCGCGGCACAGCGTGACCGGCGCGTAGCCGCGTCGGTTGAGGAAGAGCAACGACTGTTCCCCCGCCGCCAGCCGCGCCTCGACCGCGCGGACGAGCGCGGGCGAGATCCAGCGGCCGGGCGCGAGGCGCTCGGCGCGCATGTCGATCGCGCGCATCCCGGGCAGCACGGCGGGGCCGAACCGGTCGGCGAGGTCGAGCCGGGCATACTTGCCCGCGGCGGCATTGGCCCAGGTCTCGAGCGAGGGGGTGGCCGAGGACAGGATCACCTGCGCATCGGCCAGCGAGGCGCGCAGCACCGCCATGTCGCGGGCGTTGTAGAGCACGCCGTCCTCCTGCTTGTAGGAGGGGTCGTGTTCCTCGTCGACGACGACGAGGCCGAGGTCGCGGAACGGCAGGAACAGGGCCGAGCGCGCCCCGACGACGAGCTGGGCCTGCCCTTCGGCCGCCATCCGCCAGAGGCGGCGCCGCTCGGTCGAGGTGACGCCGGAATGCCATTCGGCCGGACGCGCGCCGAAGCGATCCTCGACGCGGGCAAGGAAGCCCTGGGTCAGCGCGATCTCGGGCATGAGCACCAGCGCCTGCCGCCCGCGGCGGAGGCATTCGGCGACCGCCTCGAGATAGACCTCGGTCTTGCCCGAGCCGGTGACGCCCTTGAGCAGCGTCGTGGAATAGCGCCCCGCCGCGGCCCGCAGCGCCGCGGCGGCCGCGGCCTGTCCGGGGCTGAGCGCATGGCCGGGCCGGTCGGGATCAAGCCGCGGATAGGGCAGGTCGCGCGGCGCCTCCTCCTCGATCAGGGCGCCCTGGGCGACCAGGCCCTTCACGACCGAGGCGGTCGCCCCGGACTCGCGGACGAGTTCGGCGAGCGTCACCGCCGCGCCGCCCCAGGCCTCGAGCGCATCGAGCACCCGTGCCCGTGCCTCGGTCAGCCGCGCCGGTTCCGCCGGCCCCCGCCGGTAGACCCGCCGGCTTCCCGGCGGCTCGCCGAGGGCCGGCGTACGGGTGGCCAGCCGCAGCATCAGCGGCAGCGGCGTCAGGGTGTAGGCGGCGGCGCGGGCGAGGAACTCGCGCAGCTCCGGGCGCATGGGCGGCGTGTCGAGCACCCGCGCCACCGGCCTGAGCCGGGCCGCATCGAAGCCGGCCTCGCCCGGTCCCCAGACCACCCCGACCACCCGGCGCGGGCCGAGCGGCACCTCGACGAAGTCGCCGGTGCCGCAGCCGCCGGCCGGGGCGAGGTAGGTCAGGATGCGGTCGAGCGGGCCGGTCGTCAGCACGCCGACCGCCGCGCCCTCGCCGAACTCTCCGCCTGCGTTCACGCCCCGCTCCCCGCCGGGTCTTCCGGCCCCGGCGCGGTTGGGCTATGACAGCCCGCGACATCCGCCACAACCCGCCGGAGGGGGGCCATGAAGTTCTTCGTCGATACCGCCGACACCGACGCGATCCGCGAGCTGGCCGAGCTGGGCATGGTCGATGGCGTCACGACGAACCCCTCGCTGATCATGAAGTCGGGGCGCGACATCCGCGAGGTGACGCGGGAGATCTGCGAGATCGTCTCGGGGCCGGTCAGCGCCGAGACGGTGGCGCTCGACGCGGAGGGCATGATCGCCGAGGGGCGGGAGCTTGCCAAGATCGCCGACAACATCGCGATCAAGGTGCCGCTGACCTGGGACGGGCTCAAGGCCTGCAAGGTGCTGAGCGGCGAGGGGCGGATGGTGAACGTGACGCTCTGCTTCTCGGCCAACCAGGCGCTGCTGGCGGCCAAGGCGGGGGCGACCTTCATCTCGCCCTTCATCGGCCGGCTCGACGACATCAACCTCGACGGGATGAGCCTGATCGCCGACATCCGCCAGATCTACGACAACTACGGCTTCCAGACCGAGATCCTCGCGGCCTCGATCCGCAGCGTCAATCACATGGCCGAGGCGGCGAAGATCGGGGCCGACGTGGCGACCGCCCCGCCCGCCGTGATCAAGGCCATGGCCTCGCACCCGCTGACGGACAGGGGGCTCGAGGGCTTCCTGAAGGACTGGGCGAAGACCGGCCAGAAGATCCTCTGAGCCGCGCGGCGGGGCGTTGCACCGCGGTGCCAGTCCCGCGCCGATCCGGGCGTCATGCCGCTTTTCGCGTTGATTTCCGGCAACCTGTGCGGGACTCTTCATCCGAGTTCATGCGACCGTCCCGAAGCGGAGGCCCGATGCCCGACCCCGAGACTATGCGCGCGGCCGTGCGCGCGACCATCCTGAGCGCGCCCGAGATCGTGCTTGACGACACCGACGTCATGCGCGCGCTGGTCGGCGCCAGCGACCGTGCGATGGGCGACAACGTGGTCGATCTGCGCGGACTGGCGATGGCGCGGCTCGAGGGCCGGCTGGGGCGGCTGGAGGACACCCACCGGAACGTGCTCGCCGCCGCCTACGACAACATCGCAGGCACGGCAGCCGTGCACCGCGCCGTGCTGGAACTGCTCGAGGCGAGCGACTTCCTCGACTTCGCCGCCCGGCTGGCGGGGCCGGTCTGCGCGGCGCTGCGGATCGACGAGGCCCGTCTGGTGCTGGGCAGCCGCGAGGGCGCGCGTCCCTCGGCCATGCCGGCCGGAGTGGTCCTGGCCGAGCCGGACTTCGCCGGCGCCTACCTCGCCCTCGGCGGACGGCCGCGGCGCGGCGTCGTCCTGCGCGAGATCGCGCCGGGGCAGGGCAGCCTGTTCGGCCCGGGAGACGGGGGCATGCGCTCGGAGGCGGCGATCCTGCTCGACCTCGGGGCCGGGCGCCTGCCGGCGCTTCTGGTGCTGGCCTCCTCCGACCCGGAGCAGTTCCGCCCCGACCAGGCGACCGACCTGCTGGCGTTCTTCGGCGGCGTGGTCGAACGGGTGGCCGCGCGGCTCCTCGCCTGAGCCATGCTGACGGGCGCGCGCGCCGAGGCGCTGGAACGCTGGCTGTCGCAGCTGCGTGCCCTCGACGGCCGCGCCGAGGCGACGCTGCGCGCCTACCGGGCCGACGTGCTGGGCTTTCTCGAGTTCCTCGCGCAGCACTCGGGCGGCGAGGGCGGTCTTGCCGCGCTGGGGCGGCTCGGCGTCTCGGACATGCGCGCCTGGATGGCGCACGAGCGCGGGCGCGGGCTCTCGGCCCGCTCGCTCGCCCGCGCGCTCTCGGCGGTGAAGGCATTCCTGCGCTGGCTGTCGGACCGCGAGGGGTTCGATGCCACCGCCCCGCTCTCGGCGCGCTCGCCGAAATACACGCGCAAGCTGCCGCGGCCGCTGTCGGAGGAGGCCGCGCGCGAGGTGCTCGGCACGGTCGGGCTGCAGGCGCGCGAGCCCTGGGCGGGGCTCAGGGACGCCGCGGTGGTCACGCTGCTCTACGGCTGCGGGCTGCGGATCTCCGAGGCGCTCTCGCTCACCGGGGCGGATCACCCCCTGGGCGAGGTGCTGCGGGTGCGCGGCAAGGGCGGGAAGGAGCGCATCGTGCCGGTGATCCCGGCCGCGCGCGCCGCGGTTGCGGCCTATGTCGCGGCGTGCCCGCACCCGATCCGGCGCGCGGGGCCGCTGTTCCTCGGGATCCGTGGCCGCCCGCTCGGCCAGCGGCAGGTCGCCCGCGCGATGGAGCAGACGCGCCTCCAGCTCGGCCTGCCCGCGAGCGCCACGCCGCATGCGCTGCGCCATTCCTTCGCCACGCACCTGCTGGATGCCGGGGGCGACCTGCGGGCGATCCAGGAACTCCTCGGCCATGCCTCGCTGTCCACCACCGAGGCCTATACGGCCGTCGATGCGGCACGCCTCCTCGAGGTCTACGAGAGGGCGCATCCCAAGGCCTGAGCCGTTGCGCGAGGGCCGCAAATCGGCCATGAGGGGCCGATGACCCCGGCGCTGAAGGCCCTGTTCGTGCATCTGTTCACCGCCACGGGCGCGGTCTTCGCCATGCTGGCGATGCTCGCGGCCGTCAACGGCAAGTGGAGCCTGATGTTCCTGTGGCTGGTGGTGGCCTTCGTGGTCGATGGCATCGACGGGCCGCTCGCCCGCCGCTACCACGTCAAGACCCATGCGCCGCAGATCGACGGCGTGCTGCTCGACCTGATCATCGACTACCTGACCTATGTCTTCATCCCGGCCTATGCGCTGTTCAAGTCGGGGCTGCTGCCGGGCTGGACCGGGTGGATCGCGATCATCGTCATCACCTTCGCCAGCGCGATCTACTTCGCCGACACGCGGATGAAGACGAAGGACAACTCCTTCTCCGGCTTCCCGGCCTGCTGGAACATGGTCGTCATCGTGCTGTTCGCGGTGAAGCCCGAGTTCTGGACGATCCTGATCATCGTCTGCGCCTTCGCGGTGGCGATGTTCACGCCGCTGAAGTTCATCCATCCGGTGCGCACCGCGCGCTGGCGGGCGCTGTCGCTGCCGGTCGCGCTGGCCTGGACCTTCTTCGCGGGCTGGGCTGCCTGGGTGAACTTCCACCCGCAGAGCTGGGCGCACTGGGGGCTGGTGGCGACCTCGCTCTACCTCGTCTTCGCCGGCATCGTGCAGCAGGCCTTTCCCGAGCGGCGCGACGTCACAGGCGGGTAAGCGCCGCGCCGGCGACGATCAGCAGCGCGGCAAGGGCCTTGGCACGATCGATCCGCTCGCCGAAGGCGAGCCAGCCGATCAGCACGGCGAACAGGATCGAGGTCTCGCGCAGCGCCGCGACGAGCGCAATCGGCGCCTGCGTCATCGCCCAGACGGCGATCGCGTAGGCCGCGAACGAGGCCGCCCCGGCGACCAGGCCGAGGCCCCAGGCCCGTGGCGTCGCCCGAACGATCGCCGCCCCCTTCAGCGCCACGATCGCCGGGGCGAAGAACGCTCCGGCGATGACCAGCAGCCAGGCGACGTAGGCCACGGGTTCGCCCGAGACGCGCCCCCCCAGACCGTCGGTCAGCGTGTAGCCCGCCGTCGCCGCCGCCGCGCCGAACGCGAAGGGCAGCAGGCGCCGGGACTCGCCGTTGGCGAAGACGCCGCGCGCCATCAGGGCGATCCCGGTCCCCAGGACGGTGATGCCGGCGAGGTCGAGGGGGTTTAGCGGATCGGCGAGGAACAGCAGGCTGACGCCGAGCACGATCATCGGTGCTGCGCCGCGCGCCAGCGGGTAGACGCGGCTGAGGTCGCCCTGTTCGTAGGCATAGGCGAGGAAGAGCTGGTAGGCGGTGTGCATCAGACCCGAGGCGAACAGCCAGGGCCAGACCTCGGCGCCGGGGAGCGGGAAGAAGGCGGCGACGGCCGCCCCCATCGCGGCATTCCCCGTCGAGAGGACGAACATCGAGGTCTGCTTCGAGACCCCGAGCTTGATCACGGCGTTCCAGCCCGCGTGCAGCAGCGCGGCGACGAGCACGGCGAGGAAGACGCCGAAGCTCATGCGGCCCGTGGCGCGGCCGCGCGCGGAAGGAAGGCGGAAGGGGCTGTCATGGAACCGTTACATGCGCCGGAAGCGATAGACCCGCCCCGCTCCGCCCGCAAGGGGTCGGGTCAGCCCGGTGGTCGCGAGAGGCGGATCGGGCCCCGCGCCGCGGCCGCATCGACCGGCCGGCCGCGCTGGGTCGCATGCAGCAGCCCCTCCGCCTGCAGGGCGGCCGCGGCGGCCCGGATGCGGGGCATCAGCGGCCGCCAGTCGGCCGAGAGCGCGCGCGCCACTTCCGAAGGGCAGAAGCTTGCCGGCGGCGCTCGCCGCGCGGCGGCGGCGAGCAGCGCGGCGCGCAGCGCGGCGTCGTCCGGCGCGGCCACTCAGACCTGTTCCCGCAGGAGGCGCCGGAGGATCTTGCCCGAGGCCGACTTTGGGATCGCCTCGACGAAGCGGATCTCGGCGGGGCGCTTGTAGGTCGCGAGGCGCCGGGCAAGCTGCGCGCGGATCGCCTCGGCATCGGGCACGGTGCCGGGGGCGGCGACGACGAAGGCGACGGGAACCTCGCCCGCCTCCTCGTCGGGCTTGGGCACCACGGCCGCGTCGGTGATGCCGGGGCAGGCGACGAGCGCCGCCTCGACCTCGGCCGGCGGCACCTGGAAGCCCTTGACCTTGATCAGCTCCTTCACCCGGTCGCGGATGAAGAGGTGGCCGTCGGCGTCGATCACCGCAAGGTCGCCCGTGCGCAGCCAGCCGCCGGGCGCCATCGTCCGCGCGGTGCCCTCGGGGTTGTTGTGGTAGCCCTTCATCACCTGGGGCCCGCGGATCCAGAGCTCGCCTTCCTCGCCCGGGGCCCGGTCGATGCCGGTCTCGGGATCGACGATCCGGCACTCGGTGCTGCCGACGGCGACGCCCGCCGAGCCGGGGCGCGGGTCGTCCTCGGGCACGGTGTGGGAGATCGGGCTGAGTTCGGTCATCCCGTAGGCCTGGATGGCGGTGACGCCGAGGCGGTCGGCGACCGCGCCCGTCAGCGCGCCATCCGCCGGCGCCGCGGCGGAGTAGACGACCCTGAGCGGCGAGAGGTCGAACTGCTCCACCATCGGGTGCTTGGCCAGCGCCAGCATCACCGGCGGCACGCAGAACAGGCGGCTGGTGCGGTGCTCCTGGATCAGCCGGAGGAACAGCTCGAGATCGAAGCGCGGCATCGTGACGGGCACCGCGCCCAGCGCGAGGTAGAGGTTGAGGAACACCGTCTGCCCGTAGATGTGGAAGAAGGGCAGGAACGCGACCGAACGTTCGTGGCGCCGGATGGGAACGGCCGAGGCGCCCTGATCGACGTTCACCACGAGGTTGCGGTGCGTCAGCATCACGCCCTTGGGAAGGCCGGTGGTGCCCGAGGAATAGGGCAGCACGACGACGTGTTCCTCCACGTCGACCGGCGCCTGGGCGGCGAGCGGCTCGCCCATCAGCGCGGCGAGCGGCAGCGCGCCTTCGGCTTCGCCGATCACCGCGATCTCGCGCACGGACGTGCCCTCGGCGGCCGCGCGGGCGGTGTCGAGGAACGGGGCCACGGTGATCAGCAGCTCGGCGCCGCTGTCCTTCAGCTGGTAGGCGACTTCGGGCGCGGTATAGGTCGGGTTGATCGTGGTCAGCGTGCCGCCGGCCCAGGCGACGGCGTGAAAGACGACCGCATACTCCGGCAGGTTCGGCGCGAGGATCGCAACCGTCCGTCCGGGCGCGTGGCCGCGCGCGGTCAGCCCGCCGGCGAGGCGCCGCACGGCGTCCTGGAAGGCGCCGACCGTCAGCTCCCGCCCGGTCGGGCCGTCGATCAGCGCGATGTCGCCCTCGTGGCCCGCCATGCCGCGGAACACGCGCTCGGTGATGCTGAGGCCGGTGATCTCCACGGGCGGCCTCGGGCTTGCATGAATTCTCATCGGGCCCTCCCTGCCGGGGCCGCCCGCTCCGGGGCGGAACCCGGACGTTCCGCGATTCGCCCGAGACTAGCACGGATCGGGGCGCCACCGTCCCGGTTCGCGGGCGGGGCCGGACGCCTGCCGGCGGCGGACCGCAGCCGCCGGCGGGATCCCGCGAGATCGCCCGGATGTCGCGCCCGGCGGCTCCGCCCCCGGCGTCGCGGGGCCCGGAAGGCGACGCCTGCCGGGGGCGGAGCGTCGGCGCCGCGCCGCCGGAGAGAGGGCGGCGCGCCCGCCGCGCAGGGCCGGGGCAGGCGATCCTGCCC
>JANZZL010000080.1 GCA_026419405.1 Paracoccaceae bacterium
GGCGCGCACGGCGCCGCGCCGGCCGAGGGCCACGCGGCACCTGCCGGTGACGGGGCGGGCCACGGCGCCCCGGCCGGGGACGAGGCCGCCCACGCGGCGCCCGACGCGGGCGACGCGGGCCATGCCGCGCCCGCCGCCGCGCCGGGGCAGGGGGCGATCTACATGCACCCCGACAACCACGTGCTCCACGATGCCCACCACGTGCCGACCTGGGTCCGGCTTGCGCCCTTCGTGGCGATGCTGCTCGGCCTTGCCACGGCCTGGCTCTTCTACATCCGCCGGCCCGACCTTCCCGGCCGCCTCGCGGAGAGCCAGCGGCCGCTCTACCTGTTCCTGCTCAACAAGTGGTATTTCGACGAGGTCTACGACTTCCTCTTCGTCCGCCCGGCCCGGGCGCTCGGCGACACGCTCTGGCGGCGCGGTGACGGGGGGGTGATCGACGGCACGATCAACGGCATCGCCATGGGCGCGGTGCCGTTCCTGACCCGGCTCGCGGGCCGGGCGCAGTCGGGCTACATCTTCACCTACGCCTTCGCCATGGTGATCGGGATCGCGTTCCTCGTCACCTGGGTGATGCTGACCGGAGGGGGCGAGTGATGGACAACCTCGTCTCCATCGTCACCTTCATCCCGCTGGTCGCGGCGGTCATCCTCGCGCTGTTCCTGCGCGGCGACGACGCCGCCGCCCGGCGCAATGCCAAGTGGACGGCGCTCACCGCGACGACCTTCACCTTCCTCGCCTCGCTGCTGCTGCTGGCCGGCTTCGACCCCGCCGACACCGGCTTCCAGTTCGTCGAGGAGGGGACCTGGATCTTCGGGCTGCGCTACAAGGTGGGCGTGGACGGCATCTCGATCCTGTTCGTGCTGCTCACGACGTTCCTGATGCCGCTCACCATCGCCGCCTGCTGGGATGTCGAGCACCGCGTCAAGGAATACATGATCGCCTTCCTGGTGCTCGAGACGCTGATGATCGGCGTCTTCGTGGCGCTCGACCTCGTGCTCTTCTACCTGTTCTTCGAGGCGGGGCTGATCCCGATGTTCCTCATCATCGGGATCTGGGGCGGCAAGGACCGGATCTATGCCGCCTTCAAGTTCTTCCTCTACACCTTCCTCGGCTCGGTGCTGATGCTGGTGGCGATGATCGCCATGTATGTCGATGCGGGCACCACCGACATCGTGAGGCTGCTCGGCCACCGCTTCGGGTCGGACACGATCAGCCTCTTCGGCTGGCAGATCGTGGGCGGCATGCAGACGCTGCTCTGGCTGGCCTTCTTCGCCTCCTTCGCGGTGAAGATGCCGATGTGGCCGGTGCACACCTGGCTGCCCGATGCCCACGTCCAGGCGCCGACCGCCGGCTCGGTCGTGCTGGCGGCGATCCTGCTGAAGATGGGCGGCTACGGCTTCCTGCGCTTCAGCCTGCCGATGTTCCCGGTCGCCTCCGACCTGCTCGCGCCGCTGGTGCTCTGGCTCTCGGCGATCGCCATCGTCTACACCTCGCTCGTCGCGCTCGCGCAGAGCGACATGAAGAAGCTCATCGCCTATTCCTCGGTCGCGCACATGGGCTACGTGACGGCCGGCATCTTCGCGGCGAACCAGCAGGGGATCGACGGCGCGATCTTCCAGATGCTGAGCCACGGCTTCATCTCGGGCGCGCTCTTCCTCTGCGTGGGCGTGATCTACGACCGGATGCACACCCGCGAGATCGACGCCTACGGGGGCCTCGTGAACCGGATGCCGGCCTATGCGCTGGTGTTCATGATCTTCACCATGGCGAACGTCGGGCTTCCGGGCACCAGCGGCTTCATCGGCGAGTTCCTGACGCTGACGGGCATCTTCCAGGTCAACACCTGGGTCGCGGCGGTGGCCGCGACCGGCGTGATCCTGAGTGCGGCCTACGCGCTCTGGCTCTACCGCCGCGTGGTGTTCGGCGACCTGATCAAGGAAAGCCTGCGCTCGATCACCGACATGACCCGGCGCGAGAAGGCGATCTTCGCCCCGCTCGTCGCCATGACCATCCTCCTCGGCGTCTACCCGAGCCTGGTGACCGACGTCATCGGCCCCTCGGTGGCGGCGCTGGTCGAGAACCACCGGGCGGAGCTGGCCGAGGCCGCGCCGCTGCGGCTCGCACAGAACTGAGGGAACGCCGATGTCCGCAGACCTTTCCGTGATCCTGCCGGAGGCCGCCCTTTCGGTCTTCGCCATGGCGGGGCTGCTCTGGGCCGTCTACACCGGCAAGGACCGCGCCGCGCCGACGCTGCTCTGGGCCACGGCCGCGGCCTTCGTCGTGCTCGCGCTCTGGATCGGCTGGACCGGCTCGGGCACCCAGCGCGCCTTCGGCGGCAGCTTCGTGAACGACGGCTTCGCCCGCTTCGCCAAGGTGGCGATCCTGCTCTCGGCCGCCGCGGTGCTGCTGATGGGCGAGGGCTACATGGCCCGGCGCGGGCTGCTGCGCTTCGAATACCCGGTGCTGATCGCGCTCTCGGTCGTCGGCATGATGGTGATGGTCTCGGCCGGCGACCTGATCGTGCTCTACATGGGGCTGGAGCTTCAGTCGCTCGCGCTCTACGTCATCGCCGCGCTCCGGCGCGACAGCGTGAAGTCCACCGAGGCGGGGCTGAAGTACTTCGTGCTCGGCGCGCTCTCCTCGGGCCTGCTGCTCTACGGCGCCTCGCTGGCCTACGGGTTTGCCGGAACCACCGGCTTCGCCGGCATCGTCGCCGCCGCGGCGGGCGCGGGGCACCTGCCGCTCGGGCTGCTGCTCGCGCTGGTGTTCCTCCTCACCGGACTGGCCTTCAAGGTCTCGGCCGTGCCCTTCCACATGTGGACGCCCGATGTCTACGAGGGCGCGCCCACCCCGGTCACCGCCTTCCTCGCCACCGCGCCCAAGCTCGCGGCGATGGCGCTCTTCGCCCGGGTGGCGCATGACGCCTTCGGCGGCGCGGCGGGCGACTGGGGGCAGATCGTCGCCTTTCTGGCGGTGGCCTCGATGTTCCTCGGCGCGGTCGCCGCGATCGGCCAGCGCAACATCAAGCGGCTGATGGCCTATTCCTCGATCGCCCACATGGGCTTCGCGCTGATCGGCCTCGCCGCCGGCACCGCGGCTGGCGTCAAGGCGATGCTGATCTACATGGCGATCTACGTCGTGATGAACATCGGCACCTTCGCCTTCATCCTCGCGATGGAGCGGGACGGCCGCCCCGTCACCGACATCGGCAGCCTCAACCAGTATGCCGCGCGCGAGCCGACGCGGGCGCTCGCCATGCTCGTCCTGCTGTTCTCGCTCGCCGGCGTGCCGCCGCTCCTCGGCTTCTTCGGCAAGTTCGCCGTGCTCCAGGCCGCGGTCGCGGCCGGCATGACCTGGCTCGCCGTCGCCGGCGTGATCGCCAGCGTCATCGGCGCCTTCTACTACCTGCGCATCGTCTACTTCATGTACTTCGGCGAGGAGCGCGAGCCGCTCGACCCGGTGCGCAGCCCGGTGCTCTCGGCCTTCCTGATCGCCTCGGCCGTGGTCATGGTCGTGGGGGTGGCGAACCTCTTCGGGATCGAGGGTCCGGCGGCCGCGGCGGCGGAAACCCTTGTCCGCTGACGGCATCGCCCGGCGTCCGGTGGCGCCCTGGCCCGAGGGCTACGGCCGGATCCTGCTGGAGGAGATCGACAGCACCAACGCCGAGGCCGCGCGCATCGCCGACACGCTTGCCGGCCCGACCTGGATCCTGGCCCGGCGCCAGACGGCGGCGCACGGCCGCCGCGGGCGCCCCTGGGCGAGCCCCGAGGGGAACTTCGCGGCGACCCTCGTCACCCGGCCCGAGGGTGGCCCGGACCAGGCCGCGCTGCGCTCCTTCGTCGCCGCGCTCGCGCTGCACGAGGCACTGGCCGCCGCGGCCGGCCAGGCCGAGCCGTTCCGGCTGAAGTGGCCGAACGACGTGCTGCTGAACGGCGGCAAGGTCGCGGGCATCCTGCTCGAAAGCGCGGGCGCGGGCCGCGACGTGACCCGCCTCGCCGTGGGGATCGGCGTCAACCTCGCCGCCGCGCCCGCGGCATCCGAGGTCGAGCCGGGCGCGCTCCGCCCCGTCTCGCTCGCCGGCGAGACCGGCATCGCCATCGCGCCCGAGACCTTCCTCGACCTGCTCGCCCCCGCCTACGCGCGCTGGGAGGACCAGCTTGCCGCCTTCGGCTTCGCACCCGTGCGCAACGCCTGGCTCGCCCGGGCGGCGCGGCTGGGCGAGACGGTCACCGCGCGCACCGGCACCGAGACCGTCCGGGGCCGCTTCGAGACGCTGGACGACAGCGGCGCGCTCGTGCTCCAAACGCCGCAGGGCCGCCGCGCCATCGCCGCGGCCGACGTCTACTTCTGAGCGACGGCCGGGGGAGCGGCGCCCATGCTTCTGTGCATCGACTGCGGCAACACCAACACGGTCTTCTCGGTCTGGGACGGGACGCGCTTCCTCGCAACCTTCCGCACCGCGACCGAACATCAGCGCACCGCCGACCAGTACTTCGTCTGGCTCTCGACGCTGATGGAACACCACGGGATGAAGCTCGACATCGACGAGGTGATCATCTCCTCCACCGTGCCGCGCGTCGTGTTCAACCTCCGGGTGCTCGCCGACCGCTACTTCAACACCCGCCCGCTCGTCGTCGGCAAGCCCGACTGCCTGCTGCCGCATCCGCCGCGGGTCGATCCCGGCACCCAGGTCGGCCCCGACCGGCTGGTCAACACCACCGGCGCCTTCGACCGCCACGGCGGCGACCTGATCGTGGTCGATTTCGGCACCGCCACCACCTTCGACGTGACCGCCGAGGATGGCGCCTATGTCGGGGGCGTGATCGCGCCGGGGGTCAACCTCTCGCTCGAGGCGCTGCACATGGCGGCGGCCGCCCTGCCGCATGTGGACGTGACCCGGCCCGAGCGGGTGATCGGGACGAACACCGTCGCCTGCATGCAGTCGGGCGTGTTCTGGGGCTATGTCGGCGTCGTGCGCGAGGTCTGCGCGCGGATCCGCGAGGAATACGGCCGGCCGATGAAGGTGATCGGCACCGGCGGTCTGGCGCCGCTGTTCGCCGGCGGCGCGGTGCTGTTCGACAGCGTCGAGGACGACCTGACGATGCACGGCCTGACCGTGATCCACCGCTACAACAGGGACAACCGGACGGCATGAGCGGAACCGAAAGGCTGATCTACCTGCCCCTCGGCGGGGCCGGCGAAGTGGGCATGAACGCCTATGTCTTCGGCTGGGGGCCGGAGGGGCGCGAACGGCTGATCCTCGTCGATCTCGGCGTCACCTTCCCCGACATGGACACCACACCCGGCGTCGACCTGATCATGCCCGACGTCACCTGGCTCGCCGAACGCTCCGACCGGCTCGAGGCGATCTTCATCACCCACGCGCACGAGGATCACGTCGGCGCGCTCGGCCATCTCTGGCCGAGGCTCCGGGCCCCGGTCTATGCGCGGCGCTTCACCGCGCTCATCGCGCGCCAGAAGCTCGAGGACGAGGGCCGCGATCCCTCCGTGGTCCGCACGGTCGGCGCCTACCCCGAGACGGTGGCGGCGGGCCCCTTCCGGGTGTCGTTCCTGCCGGTGTCGCACTCCATTCCCGAAAGCGCCGGCCTCGTCATCGACACGCCGGCGGGCCGGGTCGTGCATACGGCCGACTTCAAGCTCGACGGCAATCCGCTGGTGGGCGAGCCCTTCGACGCCCGGCTCTGGCACCAAGTGGCGAACGAGGCGGGCGGCGTCCGGGCGATGACCTGTGATTCGACCAACGTCTTCGTCCCCACGCCGGGCCGGTCCGAGGCGACGCTCCAGCCCGCCATCGAGGAGCTGATCCGCGGTGCCCGCGGCATGGTCGCCGCGACGACCTTCGCCTCGAACATCGCGCGGGTGCGCACGCTCGCCCTGGCCGGCCGGGCGGCCGGCCGGTCGGTCGTGCTGATGGGGCGCGCGATGAAGCGGATGATCGCCGCCGCGGTCGAGGCCGGGGTGCTGACCGACTTCCCGGCCACCGTGGCGCCGGAGGATGCCGAGCACATCCCGCGCGAGAATCTCCTGCTCATCGTCACCGGCAGCCAGGGCGAGCGGCGCGCGGCCACCGCGGCGCTCAGCCGGGGGAAGTATCTCGGCTTCGAGATGCGCGAGGGCGACACCTTCCTGTTCTCGTCGAAGACCATCCCCGGCAACGAACGCGCCGTGCTGCGCATCGTCAACGCCTTCTCCGAGATCGGCGTCGATGTGGTCGATGACCGCGACAACCGCTACCACGTCTCGGGCCACGCCAACCGGCCCGACCTCGAGGCCGTGCACGACCTGATGCGCCCGGCGATGCTCATCCCCATGCATGGCGAGCACCGGATGCTGCGCGAGCACGCGAGGCTCGCCGCGGCGCGGGGCATCCCCTCCGAGATCGTGCCGAACGGCACGATGGTGAACCTCGCCGGCGACCGGCCCGAGATCGTGGAATACATCGAGACGGGGCGGGTCTACCTCGACGGCTCGGTGCTGATCGGCGCGCTGGACGGCGTGGTGCGCGACCGGATCCGCATGGCGCTGAACGGCCATGTCCTGGTGACGCTGATCCTGGAGGAGGACGACCCGCTCGGCGATCCCTGGGCGGAGACGATGGGCCTGCCCGAGACCGGCCGCTCGCGCCGCCCGCTCGTCGAGCTGATCGAGGAGGAGATCGCGGCCTATCTCGGCCGGGCCGGGCGCAAGGAGCTTGCCGACGACGAGCGCATCGACGAGGCCGTGCGCCGGGCCGTGCGCCAGGTGGCGCTCGACGAGATCGGCAAGAAGCCCGAGGTCACGGTCGTCGTCAGCCGCATCACGGCGGCCTGAGCGGCGTCGGGGGCGGCGGCCTGCGCGCGGCCGCCGGTTGCGCCGGTCGCCCTCGCGGGCGCGCCGACGGTCGCCCCGGTCGCCCCGGTCGCGCCGGGGCTCCTCGCGGCGCAGGGGGTCTGCTCAGTCCGACGTGGCCAGCCGGAAGCCTCGGGTCAGGAAATCGGGCACGTGGTCGCCGAGGCCCACCACCGGCGGCTCGTCGCGCCGGTCGCCCTCGCGGGCGCGCCGCCGGTCGCCCCGGTCGCCCCGGTCGCGCCGGGGCTCCTCGCGGCGCGGCGCGCGGTCTTCCGCGCGCTCGTCCCGCCGGGGCTCGGCCCCGCGCGCCTCGGCCCTTGCCTCGGCCCCCTCGGCCTCCATGCGGGCCTCCGGGCGGGCCTCGGTGCGGGGCTCGGCCGCGCGCGTGCCCCGCTGCTCGCCACCGCGGCGGCGCCGGCTGCTGCGCGCGCCCCGCTGCTCGCCGCCGCGCGGGCGCTCTTCCGCCTCCGCGCCGGCCTCGGCGATCGCCAGGGGCGGCTCGACGCGCGGGATCTGCTGCTTGATGAGGCTCTCGATGGCGGCCAGATACTTCTCGTCGGCCGGCACGGCCAGCGTGATCGCGGTGCCCTTCCTGCCCGCGCGCCCGGTCCGGCCGATGCGATGGACGTAGTCCTCGGCATGCGAGGGCACGTCGAAGTTGAACACGTGGCTCACGTTCGGGATGTCGAGCCCGCGCGCCGCCACGTCCGAGGCGATGAGGAACTTCAGCGTCCCGTCGCGGAAGCCGTCGAGCGTGCGCATCCGCTGGCTCTGGTCGAGGTCGCCGTGGATCGGCGCGGCGTCGAAGCCGTGCGCCTTCAGCGACTTCGCCAGGATGTCCACCTCGGACTTGCGGTTGCAGAAGACGATGGCGTTCTTCAGCGCCTCGCCCTCGGCCCGGATCGCCGCACGCAGCATCGCGCGCTTTTCCTTCGCCTGGCTCTCGCGGTCGCGGCGCGAGGGGCGGAACTCGATCAGCCGCTGCTCGATCGTCTCCGAGGCGGTGGCCTGGCGGGCCACCTCGATGCGCGCCGGCGCGTGCAGGAAGGTGTTGGTGATCCGCTCGATCTCGGGCGCCATGGTCGCCGAGAAGAACAGCGTCTGCCGGGTGAAGGGCGTCAGCTGGAAGATGCGCTCGATGTCGGGGATGAAGCCCATGTCGAGCATCCGGTCGGCCTCGTCCACCACCATGATCTGCACGCCGGTGAGCAGGAGCTTGCCGCGCTCGAAGTGGTCGAGCAGCCGCCCCGGCGTGGCGATCAGCACGTCCACCCCGCGGTCGATCAGCGCATCCTGGTCCTTGAAGCTGACCCCGCCGATCAGCAGCGCCTTGGTCAGCTTGGTGTGCCTGGCGTAGATGTCGAAGTTCTCCGCCACCTGCGCGGCCAGCTCCCGCGTCGGGCAGAGCACCAGCGACCGCGGCATCCGCGCCCGGGCGCGGCCCTTCTGGAGCAGAGTGATCATCGGCAGCGTGAAGCTCGCCGTCTTGCCGGTGCCGGTCTGGGCGATGCCGAGCACGTCGCGCCCCTCGAGCGCCGGCGGGATGGCGCCGGCCTGGATCGGGGTGGGGGTCGTGTAGCCCGCTTCCTCGACAGCCTTGAGGACTCGGGGATCGAGCTTGAGATCCGAGAACTGGGTCATATGCGTCCTTGTCGGGCGGCGTCGGGCCGGCCCTGGTTCAGGGGACGCATGATCCGGCGCGTCCCGGCGTCGTGCCCACCGGATGTGGGTGTCGTGCTGCTACTGCAAAAGGGCGGCGCGGTCAAGGAAGCGGCTGTTTACGGTTTGTTCAACGGGAATCGGCATCTTGGCCCTGCGAGGGCGAGAAGGAGTGCGAAGATGCTGACGACCACCGTGGCAGGGATGATCGCCCTCGGGATCGCGATGGCCGCGTTCCGCCAGATGCGCACCAGGCTCGACCGTGCGCGCCGCATGTACGAACCCGTGCTCTTCGCCCGCCGGCTGCCCGCCGGGGCCTCCGCCGGCGCCGTCTTCCGCCGCCCGGCGCTCTGAGGCCGCCGGCGCCGCGGGCGATCCCCGCGCGCATGCGCCCGCCGGTCGATCCGGGCGTCAGGTGCGCGTCGGGGCCACGCATGCGCCGCCCCGCCGCAGGTCCCGGCACCCGGCCCCCGCCGCGGAGACCCCGCCGCCCGCCGCAGAGAGCCGCCCCGCCGCAGGATCCGGCACCCGGCCCCGCCGCGGAGATCCCGCCGCCCGCCGCGAAGATCCGCCCCGCCGCAGGTCCCGGCACCCGGCCCCGCCGCGGAGATCCCGCCGCCCGCCGCAGAGAGCCGCCCCGCCGCAGGTTCCGGCGGGGTCCCGCAGGACAGGGCCGGTGCGCCCTTGGCGCTCGCCCCGCAGCCCCCGTCCCCGGTCAGACCATCATCTCCTTGGTCGCCGTCAGGCGCACCTCCGGGTGGTCGCGCGCCACCCGGTCGATGTCCCACTGGAGCCGGGTCAGGTAGACCAGATCGCCGTCGTTGTCGGTCGCCATGTGGCCCTTGTTGGCCTGCGCGAAGGCCTCGACCGCCGCCTTCGGCCCCGAGACCCAGCGGGCGGAGGTGAACTGCGAGGGCTCGAACCGCACCGGCAGCCCGTATTCCAGCTCGATCCGGCTCGCCAGCACGTCGAACTGGAGCGCGCCCACCACGCCGACGATGAAGCCCGAGCCCACTGCCGGCCGGAACACCTTGGCCGCGCCCTCCTCGGCGAACTGCATCAGCGCCTTCTCGAGGTGCTTGGCCTTCATCGGATCGCCCGCCCGCACCGTCTGGAGGAGCTCCGGCGCGAACGAGGGGATGCCCGTCACCCGCAGCGCCTCGCCCTCGGTCAGCGTGTCGCCGATGCGCAGCTGGCCGTGGTTGGGAATGCCGATGATGTCGCCCGCCCAGGCCTCCTCGGCCAGCTCCCGGTCGGCGGCCAGGAACAGCACCGGGTTCGTCACCGCCATCTGCTTGCCGGCGCGCACATGGGTCAGCTTCATGCCGCGCTCGAAATGCCCCGAGGCGAGGCGCACGAAGGCCACGCGGTCGCGGTGGCGGGGGTCCATGTTCGCCTGCACCTTGAAGACGAAGCCCGCCACCGTCGCCTCCTCGGGCGCGATCTGGCGCGGCTCGGCGCGCTGCGGCTGCGGCGGCGGCCCGTATTCGCCGATCCCGGCCATCAGCTCCTTGACGCCGAAGGAGTTGATCGCCGAGCCGAACCAGATCGGCGTCAGGTGCCCCTCGAGGAAGCTCTGCCGGTCGAAGGGCGGCAGCAGCTCGCGCGCCATCTCGAGCTCCTCGCGCAGCTTCGCCAGCAGCCCGGCGGGCACGTGCTCGGCCAGCCGCGGGTCGTCGAGCCCCTCGATCTTCACCGACTCGGCCACCCGGTTGCGGTCGGCCCGGTCCATGATCTCCAGCCGGTCGTGCAGCACGTCGTAGGCGCCGATGAAATCGCGCCCCATGCCGATCGGCCAGGAGGCCGGGGTGACGTCGATGGCGAGGCTCTCCTGGATCTCGTCGATGATCTCGAAGGTGTCGCGCGCCTCGCGGTCCATCTTGTTGCAGAAGGTCAGGATCGGCAGGTCGCGCAGCCGGCAGACCTCGAAGAGCTTGCGCGTCTGGCTCTCCACCCCCTTCGCGCCGTCGATCACCATCACCGCCGCATCGACCGCCGTCAGCGTGCGGTAGGTGTCTTCGGAGAAGTCCGAGTGGCCGGGCGTGTCCACCAGGTTGAAGCGCCAGCCGCCGAAGTCGAAGGACATCGCCGAGGCCGAGACCGAGATGCCCCGCTCGCGCTCCATCTGCATGAAGTCCGACCGCGTGCGCCGCGCCTCGCCCTTGGCGCGCACCTGCCCCGCCATCTGGATCGCGCCACCGTAGAGCAGGAACTTCTCGGTCAGCGTCGTCTTGCCCGCATCGGGGTGCGAGATGATGGCGAAGGTCCGGCGCCGCGCGATCTCGGGCGGCAGGGCAGGGCGGTTCGAGGTGTCGGGCATGGCCGGGCATATAGCCGTGGGCGGAGGGTCGCGCAATGCGTGCCGCCGCCGCTTGACCTGGCCCCCGCACCGTGACTAGGTGAGAACATTACGCGAACAATGGAGGGCGCCATGACAGCCGAACAAACGCTCCACGAGGTCGCCCGCGACCTCGTGGCCGGGGTGCGCGAGAACCGCGCGCGCGAGAACCTCGATCGCCTCTATGCGCCCGATGCCGTCTCGGTCGAGGCGGTGGACATGGGCGAGGGCCGCGAGGCGCACGGGCTCGACGCGATCCGGGCCAAGCACGACTGGTGGGACGCCAACATGGAGATGCTCGGCTTCGATGTCGCGGGCCCCTTCGCCTTCCCGCCCGACCGCTTCGCCGTCCACTACGCGATGAAGACCCGCAACCGGCAGACCGGCGAGGTCGGCGAGAGCAGCGAGGTCGCCGTCTACCACGTGCAGGGCGGGCGGATCGTGCGTGAGGAGTTCTTCTACGGCGGTGGCTGAGATCCCGGGCCGGGGGCGGCCGTTCCGGTCCGGCTCCCGGCCCGCTAGCGGCGGCGCGGCCGGAAGAGGCCGGCGCGCGCGCGTTCCACGGCCGCCGCCTGAACCTCGGCGGCGCGCAGCGGGGCCTGCGCCAGGTCGGGCAGCATCTCGTCCAGCGCGGCGCGGTCCTCCTGCGGCAGCCGGCAGCGCGTGTCGGGGTTGACGAGCAGGCTCTCGACCGGCACGCACTCGGCATAGATCACCTCGTGGCGGTCGAATACCGGGCTCATGTAGTCGCAGAAGCCGCCCCTGCGCAGCACCACCGACGCGCCGTCGATCAGGTCGGCCGCCTTCACCAGGGTTTCCGGGCGCTCGGCGAGCCGGTCCTCGCCGCGGCGGTAGAGGAACAGGCGCAGGTGCTGGCTGACGACCAGATCGTCGGCATTGCCGAGCGCGCCGCGCGCGATGGCCACCGGCGCGAAGCTGCCGATGGCGCGGACGGTCCGCGACAGGACATGGCGCAGCGGCTGGGGACCGTTGTCGCGGGTGAGCACCAGGTCGCCCGGCCGGAGCTGTTCGATCGGGCGTTGGCTGCCGTCGGCCAGCGTGATCCGGGTGCGCCGCGCGAAGGCGATGGTGGCGACATCGACCAGCGGCAGCGGCGGCGGGTCGCGCTCGGTCTCGATCAGCGTGTAGTCGGTGCCCGCCTCGATCGGCGTCAGCGGCAGGAACCACCGCCGGGCGCCGTCGCGGCCGGGGCGCAGCTTCAGAAGAAGGATCTCGGCCCGGTTGCCGTCGGGGTCCATGAAGGTCAGCCGCGCCTCGCGGACCGCCTCGGCACCCTCGGCCGCGGCCTCGCTTCCGGCGGCGGCGACATGCCGGCCGTCGGGCGCCTGGCGCAGGTCGAGCCGGTAGGCGCGGGCCTCGGGCCGCAGCGCGTAGACATCGCCGGGGCAGAGCTCGGCCGGCGGGCCCAGCGGGTCGCCGAGGCAGACCCCGGCGACCACCGGGAACGCGTCGGCGCGGAACACGTGGCAGGTCAGACGCGGGGCGGAAGCCGCGACCGGCGAAGCCTTTGCCTGCATGACACCCTCGAACCTGACCGTCACTAGCATTCCATCCGTCGAATGTGAATCCCTCGCGAACGGTTGCCGCACGATAGCGGCGCCATGGTGGCGGGCGGACTTGGCTTTTTCGGCAGTTTCTGGCGCAAATGGGGCGGAACGCAGGGAAGGGGAGCGCGGAATGGACCTCGGGATCAGGGGCAGGCGGGCGCTGGTGACAGCCGCCTCGAAGGGCCTCGGGCGCGGCTGCGCCGAGGCGCTGGCGGAGGCAGGCGTGGCGCTGGTGATCAACGCGCGCGGCGTCGAGGCGCTCGAGGCGACGGCGGCCGCGATCCGGGAAAGGCACGGCGTTCCGGTCACCTGCGTGGCGGCCGACATCACCGACCCGGGCGGCCGGGCGCGCGTCCTGGCGGCGGCGGGGGAGGTGGACATCCTGGTGACGAACGCCGGCGGGCCGCCACCGGGGCTCTGGAGCGACTGGAGCCGCGAGGACTTCATCCGCGCGCTCGACGCCAACATGCTCACCCCCATCGCGCTGATGCAGGCCTGCCTGCCGGGGATGATGGCGCGCGGCTGGGGGCGGGTGGTCAACATCACCTCGCAGTCGGTCAAGGCACCGATCCCGTCGCTGGGCCTGTCGAACGCCGCCCGCGCGGGGCTGACCGGCTTCGTCGCCGGAACCGCGCGGCAGGTTGCCGGAAAAGGTGTTACGATCAACAACCTGCTCCCCGGAATTCACGCAACCGACCGGGCGGATTCGCTCGACCGGGGCGTCGCCGAGGCGCAGGGCATCAGCCTCGAGGAGGCCCGCGCCCGGCGCGCGGCGACGATCCCCGCGGGGCGCTACGGCACGGCCGAGGAGTTCGGCGCGGCCTGCGCCTTCCTGTGCTCGGTGCATGCTGGGTTCATCGTCGGGCAGAACATCCTGCTCGACGGCGGGGCGACGAACAGCACGCTCTGAGGGCGCAGGTTAACGCCCCTGCGCCACCCGGAAGGGGGGCTGTGACTCGCGTGCACAGGGCGTGCACAGGGCGTGCACCGCGCGGCGTCGCCGCCCGGCACCGGCGCAGGGTTAACGCAGCGCGCCGCGCCCGGCCGGACCTCGCCGCCCGGCCCCCGGGAGCCCGCCGCCCGGCCCCCGGGAGCCCGCCGCCCGGAGACCGGCGCCCGGAGCCCGGAGACCGGCGCCCGGAGCCCGGAGACCGGCGCCCGGGAGCCCGAGACCGACGGGAGGGACCCGAGGCCCGAAACCCGACGCCCGGGAGCCCGCCGCCCGGGCGCCGACGCCCGCAGCCCGGAGACCGGCGCCCGCCGCCCGGCCCCCAGGAGCCCGGGGGCCGGGCGCCCGAGACCGACGGGAGGGACCCGACGCCCGAAACCCGACGCCCGGGAGCCCGCCGCCCGACGCCCGGGAGCCCGCCGCCCGACGCCCGGGAGCCCGCCGCCCGACGCCCGGGAGCCGACGCCCGGGAGCCCGGGAGCCGGGCGCGCCGAGACCGACGGGAGGGACCCGACCCCCGGGAGCCGGGGCGCCCGAAACCCGACGCCCGGGAGCCGACGCCCGGGAGCCCGGCGCCCGGAGCCCGGCGCGAGGGACCCGGGGTCCTGGCCTCAGCGCCCGGGGGCGGGCGCGCGGAGGGCGGGCCTCAGCGGCCGAGCAGCGCCTTCGCCTTCGCCGCCACCGCCTCGGGGGTGATCCCGAACTCGGCATAGAGCCGCTCGGCGGGGGCCGAGGCGCCGAAGCCGTGCATCCCCACGAAGCCCGACCGCTCGCGCCGGCCGCGCTCGCCGCAGAGCCAGCGGTCCCAGCCGAAGCGGATCCCGGCCTCGACGGCGACCCGCACCGGCCCGGCGGGCAGCACCTTGCGGCGGTAGCTCTCGGGCTGTTCCTCGAAGAGCTCCCACGAGGGCATGGAGACGACGCGGGTGCCGATCCCCTCGGCCTGGAGCAGCTCGCGCGCCTTCAGCGCGATCGCGACCTCGGAGCCCGTGGCCATCAGCAGCGCCTCGCGCCGCCCCTCGGCCTCGGCGAGCACGTAGGCGCCCTGCGCGGTGAGGTTGCGCGCGGTGTGGGCGGTGCGGACCGTGGGCAGGTTCTGCCGCGTCAGCGCCAGCACCGAGGGACGGTCGCGCGTCGTCAGCGCCAGTTCCCAGGCCTCGGCCGTCTCCACCGTGTCGGCGGGCCGGAACACCAGGAAGCCCGGCGTCGCGCGCAGCATGGCGAGGTGCTCGACCGGCTGGTGGGTCGGCCCGTCCTCGCCCAGGCCGATCGAGTCGTGGGTCAGCACGTAGACCACCGGCTGGCGCATCAGCGCCGAGAGCCGCATCGCGCCGCGGGCATAGTCGGCGAAGACGAGGAAGGTGCCGCCGTAGGGGCGCACCCCGCCGTGCAGCGCCATGCCGTTCATTGCCGCGGCCATGCCGTGTTCGCGGATGCCGTAGTAGATGTAGCGGCCCTTGCGGTTCTCGGGCGAGAAGATGCCGAGGTCGGAGGTCCGGGTGTTGTTCGAGCCGGTCAGGTCGGCCGAGCCGCCCACCGTCTCGGGGGCGACGGGGTTCAGCACCTCGAGCACCATCTCGGAGGACTTGCGCGTGGCGACCTTGGGCCGCGCCTCGCTGACCTGCTTCTTGAGCGCGCGGATCACCGCACCGAGCTTCCTCGGCGGCGCGCCGGCGATGCGGCGTTCGAACTCGGCGCGCCGGGCCGCGGGCAGGGCGGCAAGCCGGGCCTCCCAGGCCTCGCGCTCGGCCCGGCCGCGGGCGCCGACGGCGGCCCAGGCATCGCGGATCTCCTGCGGGATCTCGAAGGGCGGGTGGGGCCAGCCGTAGATCTCGCGCACCTTCGCGATCTCCTCGGGGCCGAGCGGCGAGCCGTGGGCGGCGGCGGTATCCTGCTTGCCGGGGCTGCCGAAGCCGATGTGGGTGGCGCAGTCCACCAGCACCGGGCCGGCGGCGGCGCGCGCCGCGCTGAGCGCGCGGTCGATGTCCTCGGGGTCGTGCCCGTTGCAGTGCAGCACCTCCCATCCGGCGGCGCGGAAGCGGGCGCGCTGGTCGGTGCGGTCGGCGAGCGAGACCTTGCCGTCGATCGAGATGCCGTTGTTGTCCCAGAGCACGATCAGGTGGCGGAGCCGCTGCATCCCCGCCAGCCCGATCGCCTCGTGGCTGATCCCCTCCATCAGGCAGCCGTCGCCCGCGATGACCCAGGTGCGGTGATCGACGAGCTTCGCGCCGAAGTCGGCGCGCAGCCGCTCCTCGGCGATCGCCATGCCGACGGCGTTGGCAAGCCCCTGGCCGAGCGGGCCGGTCGTGGTCTCGATCCCCTTGGCGTGGCCGTATTCGGGATGGCCTGCCGTCTTCGAGCCCCACTGGCGGAAGTTCCTGATCTCGTCGAGCGTCATCCCCTCGTAGCCGGTCAGGTGCAGCAGCCCGTAGAGCAGCATCGAGCCGTGCCCGGCCGAGAGCACGAAGCGGTCGCGGTCGGGCCAGTCGGGGGCGGCGGCATCGAACTTCAGGTGCCGCGAGAAGAGCACGGTCGCCACGTCGGCCATGCCCATCGGCATGCCCGGATGGCCGGAGTTGGCGGCCTGCACCGCGTCGATGGCGAGCATCCTGAGCGCGGCGGCCTTCGCCCAGTGATCGGGGTGGGTCTGGCGGAGCGAGGCGATGTCCACGGGAGCCGGTCCTTCCTGCAAGGGGGTCCGGCGGGTGATAGCAGGCGGCGCGGCGAGATCAAGCGCGGGCGGCCCGGCGGCGGGCGGATGGGCGGCGAACGGGGGCGGACGGGGGGCGAACGGGGGCGAACGGGAGGCGGCCCGGCGGCGGGGAACGGGGGCGGACGGGGGGCGCAATTCGCCGTGCCGGGCGCTAAGATCGGCGCTGCCTCGGGGGCGCGGCGATTCGGACGCCCGCGCCCCGCGGGGCACCGGGCGGGACCATGCAGGGAGGGCCGATGACCGACTTCGCCGCGCTGGAGGCGCGCCTCGATGCCGCGCTAAAGCGCATTGCCGCAGGCGTGGAGCGGCTGGGCCAGAGGGATGCCGGCGCCGCGGAGGCCGCGCGCGAAGAGGCGGCGCGCCTCAGGGCCGAGCTGACCGCCGAGAAGGCCGCGCACGGCCAGCTTGCCGAGCGGATCAACGCGATCCGGGCCAAGCAGGACGAGACGGTGTCGCAGCTCGAGGCGCGGGTTGGCCGGCTCCAGGCCCGCGCCGAGGAGCTTGCCGCCGAGGTCGGCCGGCTGAGGCGCGTCAACGCGGCGCTGCGCGAGGCGGCCCAGGACCTGCGCCGGGCGGCCGCGGCGGGCTCGGCGGGTGCGGCGGAGGTCAATGCCGTGCTCGAGGCCGAGCTCGAGGCGACGCGCAGCGCGCAGGCGGCGGACCGCGCCGAGCTCGAGGCGATCCTGGCGGAACTGACGCCGCTGATCGAGGAGAGGCCCGATGTCTGAGATGGAGATACGGATCGGCGGCCGGCCCTTCACGGTGGCCTGCCAGCCGGGCGAGGAGGAATTCCTCGAGACGGCCGCGCGCCTGCTCGACGCCGAGGCCTCGGCGCTGGTGCAGAGCCTGGGCAGGATGCCCGAGGCGCAGATGCTGCTGATGGCGGGCCTGATGCTGGCCGATCGGACGGCGGGGCTGGAGGACCGCCTCGCCTCGGGCACCTTCGAGGCCGCGGCGGCGGAGATGGCCGAGGCCGCGCAGCGGCTGGAGGCGCTGGTGGCGCGCGCCGAGGCGCTGGCCGAGGCGGTGGAGGCCAGGGCGGCGGGCGCCTGAGCGCGCCGCCGCCGGGCCGGGCTTCAGCCGTTCGCCGCGCGGATGCGGTCGGCCGCCTCCTTGTCGTAGGCGATCCCCTTGGCATCGAAGAGCTGGTCGAGCTCGCCCGAGAGCGTCATCTCGGTGACGATGTCGCAGCCGCCCACGAACTCGCCCTTGACGTAGAGCTGCGGGATGGTCGGCCAGTCGGAGTAGTCCTTGATGCCCTGGCGGATCTCCTCGTCGGCCAGCACGTTCACGTCGAGGTAATCGACGCCCATGTAGTTGAGCACGCCCGCGACGCGGGAGGAGAAGCCGCACTGCGGCATGGCCTTGGTGCCCTTCATGTAGAGCACGACGTCGTTGCCGGTGACGGTTTCGCGGATGCGGTCGTGGACGGTCATGGGGCGTGATCCTCGGGTCGGGGCGCGGGTCAGTCCGGTGCCTTGGTGGTGAGCGCGAGGGCGTGCAGCTCGCCGTGGCTGCCGGCCATCTTCTCCTTCAGCGCGGCGTAGACGGCGCGCTGCTGTTCGACGCGGTTCTTGCCGCGGAAGCTTTCGTCGATGACCTCGGCGGCCCAGTGGTTGCCGTCGCCGGCGAGGTCGGTGATCGTGACCTTCGCCTGCGGGAAGGCCGCCCGGATCAGGTGCTCGATCTCTTCGGCGCGCATCGGCATGGCGGGCTCGGCTCAAGGGTCCTTCGCGACGAATCTAGAGGCCGCGCGGGGGGTGCGCAAGGTCAGCCCTCGATCGCCCGGGCGAAGGCCGTGCGGTAGATCGCGGCGAGCGCCGCGAGGCTCGCCTCGGAGCCGCCGAGGCGCACCGTGTCGCCGCCGAAGCGGCCGACGGCGCGCAGCGGCACGCCTGCGGCGGTGGCCGCGACGTTCAGCGCCTCGGCCTCGTCCATCGAGCAGGCGACGAGGTAGCGCGCCTGGTCCTCGCCGAAGAGGAAGGCGGGGTCGTCGCTGTCGAGCGCCACGCCGATGCCTGCGGCCTCGGCCATCTCGAAGGCGGCGAGCGCAAGGCCGCCGTCGGAGAGGTCGGCCGCCGCGCCGATCAGGCCGCGGTTGGCGAGCAGGAACTCGCCGTTGCGCCGCTCGGCGGCGAGATCGACGGGCGGGGGCGGGCCCTCCTCGCGGCCGAACATCTCGGCCAGCAGCGCCGACTGGCCGAGATGGCCGCGGGTCTCGCCGATCACCAGGGCGACCATGCCCTCGGCCGGCCGGCCGGCGATCAGCTCCGCCGCCGAGGCGATCAGGCCGACCCCGCCGATCGTGGGGGTGGGCAGGATCGCCCGGCCGTCGGTCTCGTTGTAGAGGCTGACGTTGCCCGAGACGATGGGGAAGTCGAGCGCCCGGCAGGCCTCGCCGATGCCGCGGATCGCGCCGACGAACTGGCCCATGATCTCGGGCTTCTCGGGGTTGCCGAAGTTGAGGTTGTCGGTCGCCGCCAGCGGCCGCGCGCCGCAGGCCACGAGGTTGCGCCAGGCCTCGGCCACGGCCTGCCGGCCGCCCTCGACCGGGTCGGCCTTCACGTAGCGCGGCGTCACGTCGGCGGTGAAGGCGAGCAGCTTCTCGGTGCCGTGCACCCGCACGACGCCCGCGCCGGCGCCCGGCGTCACCACGGTATCGGCCCCGACCTGGCTGTCATACTGTTCCCAGACCCAGGCCTTGTGGGCGTAGGAGGGCGCGGAGATGAGCGCGGTCAGCCCGGCGATCGGGTCGATCGGGGGCAGCGCGCCGAGCGGCGGGGGCGGCGGCGGCGCGACCCAGGGCCGGTCGTATTCGGGCGCCTGGCTCGAGAGCTGGCTGAGCGGCAGGTCGGCCTTCACCGCGTTGCCCTGGAGGATCAGGAAGCGGTCCTCGGGGATGGTCTCGCCGATCACCGCGAAGTCGAGGTCCCATTTCTGGAAGATCGCGCGCGCCTCGGCCTCCTTCTCGGGGCGCAGCACCATGAGCATCCGCTCCTGGCTTTCGGAGAGCATCATCTCGTAGGCGGTCATGCCCGGCTCGCGGACCGGCACGCGGTCGAGGTCGAGCCGGATCCCGAGGCCGCCCTTGTCGCCCATCTCGACGGCCGAGCAGGTGAGGCCCGCGGCGCCCATGTCCTGGATCGAGATCACCGCGCCCGAGGCCATGAGCTCGAGGCAGGCCTCGAGCAGGCGCTTCTCGGTGAAGGGGTCGCCGACCTGGACGGTGGGGCGCTTCTCCTCCAGCCCCTCGCCGAACTCGGCCGAGGCCATGGTGGCCCCGCCCACGCCGTCGCGCCCCGTCTTCGCGCCGAGGTAGACGACCGGCATGCCCACGCCCGAGGCGGCGGAGTAGAAGATCGCGTCGGCCCGGGCGAGGCCGGCGGCGAAGGCATTGACGAGGCAGTTGCCGTTGTAGCTGCGGTGGAAGCGCACCTCGCCGCCCACGGTGGGCACGCCGAAGGCGTTGCCGTAGGCGCCGATGCCCTCGACCACGCCCTTGACGAGATGCGCCGTGCGGGGGTGGGAGGGCTCGCCGAAGCTGAGCGCGTTCATCGCCGCGATGGGCCGGGCGCCCATGGTGAAGACATCGCGCAGGATGCCGCCGACCCCGGTCGCCGCGCCCTGGTGCGGCTCGATGTAGGAGGGGTGGTTGTGGCTCTCCATCTTGAACACCACGGCGAGCCCGTCGCCGATGTCCACCACGCCGGCGTTCTCGCCGGGGCCGCAGATCACCTGCGGGCCGGTGGTGGGCAGGGTCCTCAGCCACTTCTTCGACGACTTGTAGGAACAGTGCTCGTTCCACATCGCCGAGAAGATGCCGAGTTCGGTGAACGAGGGCGTGCGGCCGACGATCTTCAGGATCCGGTCGTATTCGTCGGGCCTGAGCCCGTGCGCGGCCACCAGTTCGGGCGTGATGCTGGGCTCGTCCATCGTGGTCTCCCGCAGTCCGCCGCCCTGATAAGCCACGGGCGGCGCCGGGGAAAGGGGGGCCTGCGGTGGGGGCCGGGCGCGGGCGCGCCGGGAGAAGGCCCCCCGAGGAAGGGCCGCGACCATGCCGCTGTGGCGCAGAGCGTTGCCGGAACCCCTGCGCGGCGGGCGCGGGCGTGCGTTGAACCGTGTCCAGCGACGATTTCGCCCCGGAACCCCCGCGCGGCGGGCGCGGACCCTTGCCGCGGCGCTTCCGCCCGCGGTCCGGCCCGGCCGCGACGCCGCCGGGGCGCGGCCGGGGCGCCGCGCCGGCCTGCACGCGGAGGGCCGGAATCCGCGGCGCGCCCCGCGGGCCGGGGCGCCCTCGCGCCGTTCGGCCATCGCCGCCGGGCGCCGCGGCGCCAGCCCGCGACCCGGACGCCACGGGCAAAAAAAAGGCCGAGACTAAGCTCGGCCAAAGTCCAACAGGGAGGTAAGAAGCCGCGCGAGCAAGCCCGCGACCGGCTTCGTGCATGAATTATGGGCACCGACCGGATGGTTCAAGGGAAAAACCGTCGCAGCCGCGGCATGGCCGACATGCGTTGCGCTCAAGCCTCACTTCCCGCCTTCAACCGGGGGTTGTGGGTGCCTCGCGCAGCCTCTGGCGCCGTGCGAAGATCTCCTCGCTGACGAAATCGCGGAACGCGGCGACGCGCTTCGACTGCCGGAGCTCCTCGGGATAGGCGAGGAAGACCGGGATCTCGCCCGATTCGACATCCGGCAGGACGCGCACGATCTGCGGAAAGTCCTCGATCACGTAATCGGGCAGCACGCCGATGCCGAGGCCCGCGAGCACCGCCTGGAGCACGCCGAAGTAGTTGTTGACCGTGAGCGTGGAGGGGATGTCGTAGGACATCAGCTCCCGCACGAGGATCGCCCCGGCCGAGACCTGCGCCGAGGTGTAGTGCTGGCAGACGAGCCGGTGGCGGGCGAGGTCGGCCAGCGTCTCGGGCGTGCCGCGCTCGGCGAGGTAGCCGGGCGTGGCGTAGAGGCGCATGTGCACGCTCATCAGCTTGCGGCGGATCAGGTCGGCCTGCGAGGGTTCCTTCATGCGGATCGCCACGTCGGCCTCGCGCATCGGCAGGTCGAGCACGCGCTCGTCGAGGATCAGGTCGATCTTGAGGTCGGGATACTTGGCGTAGAGCGCGGGCAGGCGCGGGGCGAGCCAGAGCGAGCCGAAGCCGGTGGTGGTGGTCACCCGCAGCTCGCCGTAGACCTCCTCCTCGCTGTCGCGGATGCGGGCGGTGGCGGTCTCGAGCCGCTTGACCATGGCCGAGGTCGCCTCGTGCAGAAGCTCGCCCTGTTCGGTGAGAATCAGGCCCCGCGCATGGCGGTGGAAGAGCGTGGTGTCGAGGCTTTCCTCGAGGGCGCGGATCTGCCGGCTGACCGCCGATTGCGACAGGTGCAGCTGCTCGCCCGCGTGGGTGAGGCTGCCCGCTTCCGCGACGGCATGGAAGATTCGGAGCTTGTCCCAGTCCAAGCGCGCAATTCCGTTCCGTTTGTCAGGCGCTAACGCGGCGGGAGACTACGCCGGGAGTTGCTGCGGATGCAAACGGAGACTTCGTGAAGAAACGGCTTTGTAGGTCAGTGATCTTGACCTATAATCCGTGCTAGGCTTGCCGCCAGGGGGGCGCGATGACGCTGCAGGACGTATCGCTGAGCGACCGGTTCGACCTGGACAGGAGCCCGGTCCTGCTGAACGGCACCCAGGCGCTGGTGCGGCTGATGCTGATGCAGAAGGCGCGCGACCGGGCGGCGGGGCTGAACACCGCGGGCTACGTCACCGGATACCGCGGCTCGCCGCTCGGGGCGGTGGACCTGCAGATGAGCCGCGCGCGGAAGGAGCTGGAGGCGGCCGACATCCTGTTCCAGCCGGGGCTGAACGAGGACCTCGCCGCCACCGCGATCTGGGGCAGCCAGCAGGCCGAGCTGCGCGGCGAGGGTCGCTTCGACGGGGTCTTCGCGCTCTGGTACGGCAAGGGGCCGGGGGTGGACCGCTCGGGCGACGTGATGCGGCATGCCAACATGGCCGGCACCTCGCGCCACGGCGGCGTGCTGATGGCGATGGGCGACGACCACACCGGCGAGAGCTCGACCACGCTGCACCAGTCGGACTGGGCGATGGTGGATGCCTACATGCCGGTGGTCAGCCCGGCGGGGGTGCAGGAGATCCTCGACTTCGGCCTCTACGGCTTCGCGCTCAGCCGCTTCGCCGGCGTCTGGGTGGGCCTCAAGACGATGAAGGACACGATCGAGGCGACCGCGGTGGTGGACGGCCGCCCCGACCGGATGCGCTTCGTGGTGCCGGAGTTCCCGATGCCCGAGGGCGGGCTGAACATCCGCCTGCACGACACCCCGGTCGCGCAGGAAGCGCGCATGATCGACTACAAGAGGTTCGCCGCGGAAGCCTTTGCGAAGGCGAACGGAATCGACCGCCGGGTATGGGGCCGGCCGGGCGCGAGGATCGGCTTCGTCGCGGCCGGCAAGAACTGGCTCGACCTGGTGCACGCGCTCTCGCTGCTCGGCATCGACGCGGCCGAGGCCGAGCGGCTGGGCATCACCACCTACAAGGTCGGGCAGACCTTCCCGCTCGACATGGAGAGCTTCCACGACTGGGCCGAGGGGCTGGAGCTGATCGTCGTCGTCGAGGAGAAGCGCAAGCTGATCGAGGTGCAGGTCAAGGAGGCGATCTTCGACGACCGCCGCGGCCGGCGCGTCTACGGCTGGCACAAGGGCGACACCTGGGAGCACGGCCGCCAGGTGGAGCTGTTCCCGACGCGCTACGCGCTCGACCCGATCCTGATCGGCGAGCGGATCGGCGAGATCCTGATCGAGGAGGGGCGCGGCACCGACCGCATCCGCGCCGGGCTCGCCCGGCTTGCCGAGGCGCGGCGCGCCGACAACGCCCCCGACCTTGCCCGGCGGGTGCCCTACTTCTGCTCGGGCTGCCCGCACAACACCTCGACGAAGGTGCCCGAGGGCAGCCGCGCCTACGCCGGGATCGGCTGCCACTACATGGTGCAGTGGATGGACCGCGACACCGTGGGCTTCACCCAGATGGGCGGCGAGGGGGCGAACTGGATCGGCGAGGCGCCGTTCTCGAAGCGCCGGCACGTGTTCCAGAACCTCGGCGACGGCACCTACAACCACTCCGGCATCCTCGCGATCCGCGCCGCGCTCGCCGCCGGCACGAACATCACCTACAAGATCCTGTTCAACGACGCCGTCGCCATGACCGGCGGGCAGAGGAACGAGGGCGGGCTCACCGCCGACCGGATCGCCCGCGAGGTGCTGGCGATGGGGGTGCGCCACCTCGCGGTCGTCTACGACGCGAAGGAGGAGCCCGACTGGTCGGCCTTTCCCGCCGGGATCGAGCGGCACGAGCGGGCCGAGCTCGACGCCGTGCAGCGGAAGTTCCGCGAGATCGAGGGCGTCTCGGTCATTCTCTACGTGCAGACCTGCGCGGCCGAGAAGCGGCGGCGGCGGAAGCGCGGCCAGTTCCCCGACCCCGACCGGCGCGTGTTCATCAACACCGATGTCTGCGAGGGCTGCGGCGACTGCGGGGTGCAGTCGAACTGCGTCTCGATCGTGCCGGTCGAGACCGAGTTCGGCCGCAAGCGGGCGATCGACCAGTCGAGCTGCAACAAGGACTTCTCCTGCCTGAAAGGCTTCTGCCCCTCGTTCGTCACCGTCGAGGGCGCCCGGCCGCGCAAGGCGGCGACGCGCGCGGTGGAGATCGGCGCGCTGCCCGAGCCCGCGCTGCCGGCGATCGAGGGCACCTGGAACGTGGTGGTGACCGGCGTGGGCGGCACCGGCGTGGTGACCGTGGGCGCGATCATGGCGCAGGCGGCCGCGCTCGACGGCAAGGGCGCGGGGCTGATGGAGATGGCGGGCCTCGCCCAGAAGGGCGGGGCGGTGCACATCCACTGCCGGCTGGCCAACCGGCCCGAGGACATCAGCGCGATCCGCGTGGCGACCGGCGAGGCCGATGCGGTGATCGGCGGCGACCTGGTGGTGACGGCGGGCGCCAGGACCATCGGGCTGATGCGCACGGGCCGCACCGCGGCCGCGGTCAACAGCCACGAGATCGTCACCGGCGAGTTCACCCGCAACCCCGAGTTCCGCATCCCGAAGGACGCGCTCGAGCTGGCGCTCCAGGCGCGGCTGCGCGACCGGCTGATGCTGTTCGACGCCTCGGAACTGGCGCGCCTGCTGATGGGCGACACGATCTTTGCCAACATGATCGTCTTCGGCGCCGCCTGGCAGAGGGGCTGGGTGCCGCTCACGCTTGCGGCGATCGAGCGGGCGATCGCGCTCAACGGCGCGGCGGTCGAGGCGAACCGGCGCGCCTTCGAGATCGGCCGCTGGGCGGCCGAGCGCCCGGCCGAGGCGGCGCAGGTGGTGGCGCCGGTCTTGGTGCAGAAGCCGAAGGGGCTGGAGGAGCAGATCGCGCTGCGTGCGGCGCACCTGACCGACTACCAGTCGGCCCGGCTCGCCCGGCGCTACCGGAAGATGGTGGACGGCATCGCCGACCTGCGGCTCCGCGCGGCGGTCGCGAAGGGCTACCACAAGCTTCTGGCCTACAAGGACGAATACGAGGTGGCGCGGCTGCTCCGGAGCTCGGAGGAGAAGGCGCGGGCCGAGTTCGAGGGCGACCTCAGGCTCACCTTCCACCTCGCCCCGCCGCTGCTCGCGCGCCCCGGCCCCGACGGGCGGCCGGGCAAGCGCGCCTTCGGGCCCTGGATCGCGCGCGCCTTCGGGCTGCTGGCGCGGCTGAAGTTCCTGCGCGGCACGCCCTTCGACCCCTTCGGCCGCACCGCCGAGCGGCGGATGGAGCGCGCGCTGATCCGCCAGTACGAGGCCGACATGGCCGAGGTGCTGGCGAAGGTCACGCCCGAGACGCTCGAGGGGGCGGTGGCGCTCGCGGAACTGCCGCTCCAGATCCGCGGCTTCGGGCCGGTGAAGGAGGCGAATGCCGCGCGGGCGGCGAAGCGGCGCGCGGAGCTCCTGGCCGCCTTCCGCGCGGGCGGCACGGCGCTGAGCCGGGCGGCGGAGTAGGGCCGGGCGTCGCGGAGATGTCACGATCCCTTGCCAAGGTCCGGGAATCGCGGCAGGGCGCGCGGAAAGGGGCGTCGGCTCGGGACGGCACGATGGCGAAACGGCAGGTGGCACGCGAGATCAGCTATGCCTCGTCGGCGGCGACGAAGGGGGGGCGCGCGCTGATCCGGGTGCTCGAGAACGCCACCGGGCGGCTCAGGCTGATCCGCCGTGCCGACGGCTACGAGCGCGAGGTGGCCGCGGGCCGCGACTTCTGGCAGGTGATGGTGGAGCGCTACGGGCTGAGCCTCGACGTGGTGGGCGGCAGTCTCGACGACATCCCGCGCGCGGGGCCGCTCGTGCTGATCGCCAACCATCCCTACGGCATCCTCGACGGGCTGATGATGGGGCACATCCTGTCGCGGGTGCGGGGCGACTTCCGCATCCTGGCGAACACGGTGTTCCGCAAGGCCCAGGAGCTGGACCGGATCATCCTCCCGATCTCGTTCGACGAGACCAGGGAGGCGGTGCAGACCAACCTGGAGACCCGGCGGCTGGCGCTCGACTACCTCGGCGGGGGCGGGGCGATCGGGGTGTTTCCCGGCGGCACGGTCTCGACCGCCGCGACGCCCTTCGGCCAGCCGATGGACCCCGGCTGGCGCACCTTCACCGCGAAGATGATCACGCGGTCGGGCGCGCAGGTCGTGCCGATCTTCTTCGAGGGGCACAACTCGCGGCTGTTCCAGCTGGCCTCGCACCTGCACCAGACGCTGCGGCTCGCGCTGCTCATCAAGGAGTTCCGGTCGCGGGTGGACGAGCCGGTGCGCGTGGTGATCGGCCGGCCGATCGCGCCCGAGCGGCTGGCGGCGCACCGCGCCGACCCCACGGCGATGATGGATTTCCTGCGCCGGGCCACGTATGAGTTGTCGCCCCGGCCGCTTCGGTCCTACGACTACGGCTACGAGTTCGAGGCGCGGCACCGGGGCAGGGGCGCGGGGCACTAGGGCCGTCCGCGCCGGGCGGCGCGGGAGGCGGTGGCATGGCGGTCGGCATCTTCGATTCGGGGCTGGGCGGGCTCACCGTCTGGGAGGCGGTGACCGCGCGCCTGCCCGAGGTGCCCTTCGTCTACTACGGCGACAACGCGCATGCGCCCTACGGGGTGCGCGATGCGGCCGACATCTTCGCGCTGACCTGCCGGGGGGTGGAACGGCTCTGGGACGAGGGCTGCGACCTGGTGATCCTGGCCTGCAACACCGCCTCGGCGGTGGCGCTGAAGAAGATGCAGGAGACCTGGGTGCCCAAGCACAAGCGGGTGCTCGGCGTCTTCGTGCCGATGATCGAGGCACTGACCGAGCGGCAGTGGGGCGACAACAGCCCGCCGCGCGAGGTGGCGGTCAAGCACGTGGCGCTGTTCGCCACGCCGGCCACCGTGTCGAGCCGCGCCTTCCAGCGGGAGCTGGCCTTCCGCGCGATCGGGGTGGACGTGGAGGCGCAGCCCTGCGGCGGGGTGGTGGATGCGATCGAGGCGGGCGACATGATCCTGGCCGAGGCGCTGGTCAGGAGCCATGTCGAGGCGCTGCTGCGGCGGATGCCGAACCCCGAGGCGGCGGTGCTGGGCTGCACGCACTACCCGCTGCTCGAACACGTGTTCCAGGACGCGCTGGGGCCCAAGGTGAGCGTCTATTCCCAGCCGCGGCTGGTGGCCGAGAGCCTCGCCGACTACCTGGCGCGGCGGCCGGAGTTCCTCGGGCCTGGCACGCAGCGCCGGCTGCTGACCACGGGCGATCCGAAGAAGGTGGGCGCCAAGGCGACGCAGTTCCTGAAGCGCGCGATGACCTTCGAGGCGGCCTTCCCCGAGGCCTGAGGCGGGCGCCCGGTTGCGCTCGGCCCCGCGCGGGCCTAGACCCTGTGCCGCGCGGCGGACCGCAGGAGAGGGGCATGAGCTACAGGGTCGCGATTCTCGGGGCTTCGGGCTACACGGGCGCGGAGCTCGTGCGGCTGATCGCCACGCATCCCAACATGGAGATCGTCGGGCTTTCGGGCGACCGCAAGGCCGGCATGGCGATGGCCGAGGTCTTCCCCTTCCTGCGCCACCTCGAGCTGCCGCGGCTCGTGCGGGTGGAGGAGCTGGACTTCTCGTCGGTGCACCTGTGCTTCTGCGCCCTGCCGCACGGCACCTCGCAGGAGGTGATCGCGGCGCTGCCGCGGGATCTCCGGATCGTCGATCTCTCGGCCGACTTCCGGCTCAGCGATCCGGCGGATTACGAGAAGTGGTACGGCAGGCCGCACGCGGCCCCCGACCTCCAGAAGGAGGCGGTCTACGGCCTGACCGAGTTCTACCGCGAGGAGATCGAGACGGCGCGGCTCGTGGCCGGCACCGGCTGCAACGCCGCAGCCGGGCAATACGCGCTCAGGCCGCTGCTCGCCGAGGGCGTGATCGACCCCGACGAGATCGTGATCGACCTCAAGGCCGGGGTCTCGGGCGCGGGGCGGGCGCTCAGGGAGAACCTGCTGCATGCCGAGCTTTCCGAGGGCGCGCATCCCTACTCGGCCGGCGGCGTGCACCGCCACCTCGGCGAGTTCGACCAGGAGTTCTCGAAGGTCGCCGGGCGGCCGGTGCGGGTGCAGTTCACGCCGCACCTGATCCCGGCCAACCGCGGGATCCTGGCCACGGTCTACCTGCGCGGCGAGCCGCGCGAGATCCATGCCTGCCTCGCGCGGGCCTACGAGGACGAGGTGTTCCTGGAGGTGCTGCCCTTCGGCGAGCTGCCCTCGATCCGGCACGTGCGGGGTTCGAACTTCTGCCACCTGGGCGTGATCGGCGACCGCATCCCCGGGCGCGCGGTGGTGGTGGCGGCGATGGACAACCTGACCAAGGGCTCCTCGGGCCAGGCGATCCAGAACGCGAACCTGATGCTCGGCGCCGAGGAGACGGCGGGACTGATGGTCGCGCCCGTCTTCCCATGACGGCCGGCCGCGCCTAGGTTGGCGGCGATGAGGAGCCTCAGGAAGACGCGCCGCATCCAGGTCATCGTGCTTGCGGCCGCCGCGCTGGCGCTGGCGAGCGGCATCATCGGCTACGCGATGCGCGACGGGATCAGCTTCTTCCGCTCGCCGAGCCAGCTTCTGGCCGATCCGCCCGGGCCGGCCGAGACCTTCCGCATCGGCGGGCTGGTCGAGGAGGGCAGCCTGGTGCGCGGACAGGGCGAGACGATCACCTTCCGCGTCACCGACGGGGGCGCGAGCGTGCCGGTGGCCTATACCGGCGTGCTGCCCGACCTGTTCGGCGAGGGCGAGGGCATGGTCGGCACCGGCCGCTGGGACGGTCAGGTGTTCCGCGCGACCGAGATCCTCGCGCGCCACGACGAGACCTACATGCCGAAGGAAGTGATCGACGCGCTGAAGGAGCAGGGCGTCTACGTCAACCCCGCGGGCGAGGGCGGCCGGGCCGGCGGCAGCTAGGGCCGCCGCGCGCCGGGTGCGGCTCCGCCGGTCGGCAGGACGGTCGGGAGGCGCCGGCGGGGGGCACCGCGCCGCCTTTCGGCTCCGCCGCCCGGCAGGCCGGTCGGGATGCTCCGGTTGGGACCGCCGCGCGCCGGGTGCGGCTCCGCCGGTCGGCAGGACGGTCGGGAGGCGCCGGCGGGGGGCACCGCGCCGCCTTTCGGCTCCGCCGCCCGGCAGGCCGGGAGGCGCCGGCGGGAAGCACCGCGGCGGGGGGGGGCCACCGCGCGCCGCCTTCCCGACCCCTTAACCCTCGGCGCGGCAGGCTCTGCGGCATTGCAAGCCGGAGCCCCTTTCCATGAAGTCCGTCGAACAGATCGCCGACGAGATCCTCGCCCGCGAGGGCGGCTACGTGAACGACCCCGACGACCCGGGCGGCGCCACCAAGCATGGCGTCACCATCCATACCCTGCGCCGGCTCGGCATCGACCTGACCGGCGACGGCCGCACCACGGCCGAGGACGTGCGCCGCCTGACGCGCGCCCAGGCGCGGGAGATCTACCTTGAGCACTACTTCCGCCGCCCCGGCCTCGGCCGGCTGCCCGAGGTGCTCCAGGCCAGCGTCTTCGACATGTACGTCAACGCCGGGTCGAACGCGATCCGCGTGCTCCAGCGGCTCCTGAACGACATGGGCGAGACGCTGACGGTGGACGGCGTGCTCGGGCCCATGACGCTCGCCGCCGCGCACCGGGCGGCGGAGGCCGCGCCGCACCACATCGCCGATGCCTACGGCATCGCGCGGCGCAACTACTACTACGCGCTGGCCGACGCCCGGCCGGCGAGCCGGAAATACGCGCGCCGCCGCGACGGCGGCAAGGGCGGCTGGATTGTCCGCGCCGAGCAGTTCATCTCGCCCCGGTTCCACCTGACCGAGGCCGAGCATCGCGCGAGGACCAGGGCATGGGGCTGATCGGACGCATCGTCGGCGGCCCGGCCGCCACCGCCGCGCTCGCCTCGGCGGCCCGCGAGGTCGCCGAGGTCTTCGTGCCGAACGCCACGCGGCAGATGGAGATCCCGGCGGAGGCCTACCGGGCCGCGCTCGACGAGCACGGGGAGGAGTTCCGGCACATCCGCCCCGGCCCCTTCGACCGTTTCGTCAACGGGCTGAACCGGATGCCGCGGCCGATGCTGGCGCTGGGCACGCTGGGGCTCTTCGTCTACGCGATGGCCGACCCCGAGGGCTTCGCCGAGCGCATGACGGGGCTGGCCCACGTGCCCGAGCCGCTCTGGTGGCTGCTCGGCGCGATCGTCAGCTTCTACTTCGGCGCGCGCGAGGCGCACTACTTCCGCGCGCGTCAGGCGCGGCAGGCGCGGCAGGCGCATCAGGGGCGGCAGGCGCGCGCGGGAGGCGAGGCGACGGCCGACGCGCCGGCACGGGCGGAGGAGAACGCCGCGCTGGCCGAGTGGCGGGCGCAGGCCGGCGGATAGCGGGCGCAGCCCGGGCGCGGCTAGCGCCCGGCGCGGGCCATGAAGGCCAGCCGCTCGAACAGCTGCACGTCCTGCTCGTTCTTGAGCAGCGCGCCGTGCAGCCTGGGCAGCGCGCTGCGGGGATCGGCGCGCAGGTCCTCGGGCGAGAGATCCTCGGCGAGGATCAGCTTCAGCCAGTCGAGCACCTCGGAGGTGGAGGGCTTCTTCTTCAGCCCCGGCGTCTCGCGCAGCTCGAAGAAGCGGGTGAGCGCCGCGGTCAGCAGCGCGTCCTTGATGCCGGGGTGGTGGACCTCGACGATCCGCTTCAGCGTCTCCATGTCGGGGAAGCGGATGTAGTGGAAGAAGCAGCGGCGCAGGAAGGCGTCGGGCAGTTCCTTCTCGTTGTTCGAGGTGATGATGACGACGGGGCGGTGCCGGGCGCGCACCGTCTCGCCCGTCTCGTAGACGTGGAACTCCATCCGGTCGAGCTCCTGCAGCAGGTCGTTGGGGAACTCGATGTCGGCCTTGTCGATCTCGTCGATCAGCAGCACGACCTTGCCCTCGGCCTCGAAGGCCTCCCACAGCTTGCCGCGGCGGATGTAGTGGCGCACGTCGTTGACCCGCGCGTCGCCGAGCTGGCTGTCGCGCAGGCGGCTGACGGCATCGTATTCGTAGAGGCCCTGCTGCGCCCTGGTGGTGGACTTGACGTGCCATTCGATGAGCGGCAGGCCGAGCCCGCGGGCCACCTGCCGGGCCAGTTCGGTCTTGCCGGTGCCGGGCTCTCCCTTGACCAGCAGCGGGCGCTCCAGCGTGACCGCGGCATTGACCGCAAGCATCAGGTCCTCGGTCGCCACATAGGCGTCGGTGCCGTTGAATCTCATGGGTTTTCTTGCCATCCGGGGAGGAGTGTGGGCGGGAGTCTACCGGCGCCCTGAAATTGCCGCAACCATGGGTCATGGGCTAGTGACATTCCCCACGATTGGGGCTAGACGGGCGCCCGAGGGAACCGGATGACGCGTCACGTTGCCGAACACCGATCGGGTCTGCTGGAGGATGCTGGAATGAAGGCGGAAGTCTTTCTTCCCGAGGATTACCGGCCGGCTGAGGACGAGCCGTTCATGAACGAGCGGCAGCTTGAGTATTTCCGCCGCAAGCTGCTGGCGTGGAAGGCGGAACTCCTTGACGACAGCCGCGAGACGATCGAGGGCCTGCAGGACAGCGCCCGCAACGTCCCCGACCTGGCCGACCGCGCCAGCGAGGAGACCGACCGCGCGCTGGAACTGCGGACCCGCGATCGCCAGCGCAAGCTGGTCGCCAAGATCGACGCGGCGCTGAGGCGGATCGAGAACGGCGAATACGGCTACTGCGAGGAGACGGGCGAGCCGATCTCGCTCAAGCGGCTCGACGCGCGGCCGATCGCCACGCTGAGCCTCGAGGCGCAGGAGCGCCACGAGCGCCGCGAGCGCGTGCACCGCGACGACTAGGCCGCCCCGCCGGGCCGGGCCGCGACACGCCGGGGCATGGACGCCCCGGCGTTTTTCGTCCACGACGGGACGGCGATGGATCTCGGGGGCGTTCCGATCACCGTTCTGGGCGGCGGCGTGGCGGGCCTTGCCGCGGCGCGGGCGCTGGCGCTCGCCGGGGCGGCGGTCACGCTGATCGAGCAGGCGGACGCGATCGCCGAGGTGGGCGCGGGACTCCAGATCAGCCCGAACGGGGCGCGGGTGCTCGAGGCGCTGGGCCTCGGCCCGGCGCTCGAGGCGGCCGGCATGCGCGCCGAGGCGGTGGAGCTGGCCGACGAGGCCGGCCGGCCGCTGGCGCGGCTTGCGGTCGGGGCGGCGCGGCCGGCCTACCGCTTCCTGCACCGGGCCGACCTGATCGGCCTGCTGGCCGAGGGCGCGCGGGCGGCGGGTGTGACGCTGCGGCTCGGCGAGCGGGTCGAGCGCGTGGCCTTCGACGCCCGCGGCGCGGTGCTGGTGCGCGCCTCGGGCGCGGCGGAGCGCACGCCGCTTCTGGTCGGCGCCGACGGGGTGCGCTCGCAGGTGCGCGCGGCGATCAACGGCCGGATGGTGCCGTTCTTCACCCGGCAGACGGCCTGGCGGGCGGTCGTGCCCGGCGAGCCGGAGGCGGCGCCGGTGGCGCGGGTCTGGGTCGGACCGGGGCGGCATGTCGTGACCTATCCGCTGCGGGGCGGGGCCCTGCGCAACATCGTCGCGGTCGAGGAGCGGCCCGACTGGGCCGAGGAGGGCTGGCACCACGAGGACGACCCCGACCGGCTCCGCGCCGCCTTCGCGGGCTTCTGCGGCGAGGTGCGCGCGCTGCTCGGGCGGGTGGAGCGCGTGCATCTCTGGGGCCTGTTCCGCCATCCGGTGGCGAAGGCCTGGCATGCCGGCGGCGCGGCGGCGATCCTGGGCGACGCGGCGCATCCCACGCTGCCGTTTCTGGCGCAGGGGGCGAACCTGGCGCTGGAGGATGCCTGGGTGCTGGCCGCGAGCCTCGCCGCCCATGCCACGCCCGAGGCCGCGCTTGCCGCCTATCAGGCGGCGCGGCGCGACCGGGCGGTGCGGGTGACCGACGCCGCCACCGCGAATGCGCGCAACTACCACCTGCGCCCCGGCCTCCGGCGACTGGTCGCCCATGCCGTGCTCCGGGCCGCGGGGCGGCTGGCGCCGGGGACGCTCCTCGGGCGCCTCGACTGGATCTACGGCTACGACGCGACCGCCGTGCGGCCCTGACGCGCCGCCCAAAGCATGGCGCCGAGGACCACGGCCGCCGCGGCCAGCGCGTCGAGGGCGAGCGGCAGGCGTTGGCCTGCGTTCGCCACCGCCACGCCGGCGAAGGCCCGGATCACGCCGGCCCCGCAGAGCGGCGCGCGGCCGAGCCGGAGCTGCACCGCGACCGCCGGGACCGCGGCACCGGCGAGCGCCACGGCCGCCGCCGCGGTGCCGCCGATCAGCCCGTGGCCGCCGAGCAGGACGCCGAGGGCCACCCAGGCGGCGGCGGTGAGCCAGCCCGCGCAGAGCGCGACCGGCGCGGCGCCGAGCCAGGGCTCGATCCGCGGCGAGCTGCGCAGGGCCGCCCAGACGGCGAGGACCAGCATGGCCCGGATCTGCGCCGTGGCGAGCACCGGGTCGGCATCGGCGCCGGCGCGGGGGACCGCGGGGCTACCATGCCTCGCTCAGGACCCATGCGCGCCGCTCGCGGTATTCCGGCAGGCGGTCGAGCTCGGCGATGCGCGCCTCGTGCGCGGCGCAGGCGGCCTCGTGCAGCCGCGCCAGCTCGGGGTCGGCGATCAGGCGGGCGTATTCCGTGCGCGCGGCATGCTCGGCGAGGCCGGGGCCGGAGGTCGCCGCCTCGTTGCCGTTGCGCGTGCGCCAGTAGCGCTGGCCCACCCGCTTGCCGTCGATCACCACGTCGCCGCGGAACATCTTGACGAGGTAGGAGTCGAGCGAGCGCAGCGGGTAGTGGTCGAGCAGCGCGAGCAGGTAGCCGCCGCGGCAGTCGGCGCCGTTGAGCGCGCGGTCCCCGGCGAGCGCGGGCAGCGGGCGGCCCGAGCCGTCGAGCCAGACCGCCTCGTGCGGCGGCACCGCGAGGTCGGGGCGGTGGTTGCGCACCCGCGCGATGGCCGGGCCGAGGCGGACGATGCTCTTGACGCCGCGCACCGCCTTGTGCGGGCCGGGGCGTTCGGTCTGGTGGAGGGGAAAGAGGTCGCGCACCCAGCCGCGCTCGAAGCGTTCGCGCCGGTTCGAGCCGTGGTTGAGCTCGAAGAGCGAGAGCACGTCGAACGGACCGGCCGCGGCGAAGAGGTCGGCGAGCCGCCCGGTGCCGGCGCGCACGTTGATGAACTCGTCCACGTCCATCGAGATGAAGAAGTCGGCCGCGGCGAACTGCGGCAGGGTCTGGACATGGGCGAGCGCGAGGGGCTGGTAGAAGGTGGAGCCCTGGGCGACGGCCGGGTTCTCCAGATGCGTGACGAGGCCCATCGCCGCCAGCCGGTCGAGGATCCGGTCGGTGCCGTCGGAACAGTGGTTGGTGTAGACCACGAAGTCGGTCACGCCGATCGCGCGGTGCCAGGCGATCCATTCCAGCACGAAGGGCCCTTCGTCCTTCATGCAGGTGGCGATCAGGATGCGCGGATCGGCGGGCGGCCAGGGCGCCGCCCCGGGGTCGCCGCGCCCGGTCGGCGCGGGCGCGCCCCCGCCCTCAGACAAGCTCGCCCTCCGCCGTGATCCGCCCCTTGCCGCCGAGCCAGGGGCGCAGCGCCTCGGGCAGGGTCACCGAGCCGTCGGCCTCCTGCCCGTTCTCGATCACCGCGATCAGCGTGCGTCCGACCGCGAGGCCCGAGCCGTTGAGCGTGTGCACGAACTCGGGCCTGCCGCCGCCCGCCGGGCGGAAGCGGGCGTTCATCCGCCGCGCCTGGAAGTCGCCGCAGACCGAGACCGAGCTGATCTCGCGGTAGGTGTCCTGGCCCGGCAGCCAGACCTCGATGTCATGCGTCTTGCGCGCGCCGAAGCCCATGTCGCCGGTGCAGAGCACGATGGTGCGGTAGGGCAGGCCGAGCCGCTCGAGCACGGTCTCGGCGCAGCGCGTCATGCGCGCGTGCTCGGCCAGCGAGTCAGCCGGCGTGGTGATCGAGACCATCTCGACCTTCTCGAACTGGTGCTGGCGCAGCATCCCGGCAGTGTCCTTGCCCGCACTGCCCGCCTCGGAGCGGAAGCAGAGCGTGTGCGCGGTGAGGCGCATCGGCAGGTCGGCCTCGTCGAGGATCTCGCCGGCGGCGAAGTTGGTGAGCGTGACCTCCGAGGTCGGGATCAGCCACCAGCCGTTCGTCGTCTGGTAGCTGTCGTCGCCGAACTTCGGCAGCTGCCCGGTGCCGATCATCGCCTCCTCGCGCACCAGGACCGGCGTCATCGCCTCGGTCAGGCCGTGCTCGGTGGTGTGCAGGTCGAGCATGAACTGCGCGAGCGCCCGGTGCACGCGGGCCACCGCGCCCCGGAGCACGGCGAAGCGGCTGCCCGAGAGCTTGGCGGCCATGGCGAAGTCCATCCCCGCCCTGGCGGCGGGAACCTCGAAGTGCTCGCGCGGAGTGAAGCCGAAGCGCCGCGGCGTGCCCCAGCGGCGCAGCTCGACGTTGTGGCTCTCGTCGGGGCCGTCGGGCACGCCGGGCAGCGGGGTGTTCGGCAGGGTCAGCAGCAGGCCGCGGAGCTGCTCGTCGAGGGCCCTGGCCTCCTCCTGAAGCCGCGCCACCTCGGACTTCTTCTCGGCCACGAGGGCGCGCAGGCGCTCGAACTCGTCCATGCGGCCGGCGGCCCTGGCCGCGCCCACCTCCTTCGAGGCGCGGTTCTGCTCGGCCTGCGCGGTCTCGGCGGCGTGGATCCTCGCGCGGCGTGCCTCGTCGAGGCGCAGGATCTCCTCGGACATCGGCAGGTGCCCCCGGCGGGCGAGTTCCGCGTCGAAGGCCTCGGGCGCCTCGCGGATCAGGCGGATGTCGTGCATGGGCTCTCCCCTTCCGGAACCGGCCCCTCTATGCCCGATCGCGCGGCCGGGGTGAAGGCGCGGCAGCCGATCGGCCGCACCGGCGCCCCCTGCGCCTTGCGCTCGCCCCACCGCGCCACTAGGTTGCAGCGGATTTCGGCCGGCCGCCCGGCCCGCCAGAGACGAGGACGCGATGCTCATCACCCCCGCCTACGCCCAGGCCGCCGGAGGCGGCGCCGGAAGCGCCTTCGCCAGCTTCATCCCGCTGATCCTGATCTTCGCCATCATGTGGTTCCTGCTGATCCGGCCGCAGCAGAAGAAGCTGAAGGAGCATCAGGCGATGGTCGCCGCGCTGCGCCGGGGCGACGAGGTGATCACCCAGGGCGGGCTGATCGGCAAGGTGACGAAGGTGAAGGACGACGGCGAGCTCGAGGTCGAGATCGCGCCGAACGTGCGGGTGCGCGTGGTGCGCAACACGATCTCGCAGGTCGTCTCCAAGACCGAGCCCGCGAACGCGAACTGAGCCGCGATGCTGCAGATTCCCCTCTGGAAGCGGGTGCTGATCTGGGGCGTCTGCGCGCTGGGTCTGATCTTCGCCTTCCCCAACCTGTTCTATTCCCGGGTCGAGGGCCACAACGACGCGGTCGCCGCGATCGCGGCGGCAGGCGGTGTGGCCACGCCCGAGCAGGAGGCGGCGCGCGCCGCCTGGCCGGACTGGATGCCCGCGACGCTGGTCAACCTCGGGCTCGACCTGCGCGGCGGCGCGCATCTGCTGGCCGAGGTGCAGCTTTCGGACGTCTACGCCGCGCGGATGGAGGCGCTCTGGCCCGAGGCGCGGGCGGCGCTCAACGCCGAACGCGCGACCTTCGGCGGCATCGTGCGCCAGCCCTCGCCGCCCGACGAGCTGAGGATCCGCATCAACGACCCCGCGGGCGTGGCCCGCGCGGCCGAGATCGTGAGCGGGCTGTCGCGCCCGATCATGACGCTGACCGGCATGGGCTCGAGCGACATCGCGGTGCGCATCGAGGGCCAGGACGTGGTGGCCACGCTCTCCGAGGAGGAGCGGCGGGCCACCGACGAGCGCACCATGCAGCAGTCGCTCGAGATCATCCGCCGGCGGGTGGACGAGGCGGGCACCCGCGAGCCCACGATCCAGCGCCAGGGCGAGGACCGGATCCTGATCCAGGTGCCGGGCGTCGGCTCGGCGGCGGAGCTGAAGGAGATCATCGGCCAGACCGCGCGGCTCACCTTCCACCCGGTGATCTCGCGCAGCGCCTCCGAGACCGCACCGGCGGCCGCCGCGGGCACGCTGGTGCTGCCCTCGATCGACGAGCCGGGCGTCTGGTACGTGCTGGAATCGACGCCCGTCGTCGGCGGCGAGGACCTCGTCGATGCCCAGCCCTCGTTCGACCAGAACGGGCGGCCGGCGGTCAACTTCCGCTTCAACCCCTCGGGCGCGCGCAAGTTCGGCGACTACACGGCGGCCAACATCGGCAGCCCCTTCGCCATCGTGCTCGACGGCGAGGTGATCTCGGCCCCGGTGATCCAGGACCACATCCCCGGCGGCTCGGGGATCATCACCGGCAACTTCACGGTCGAGAGCTCGACCCAGCTTGCCATCCTGCTGCGCGCGGGGGCGCTGCCGGCCAAGCTCACCTTCCTCGAGGAGCGCACCATCGGCCCCGAGCTCGGCGCCGATTCGATCGAGGCCGGGCGCATCGCCGCGGTGGTCGCCATGGTGGCGGTCGTGGTGTTCATGATCGCGAGCTACGGGCTCTTCGGCGTCTTCGCCTCGCTGGCGCTGGCGATGAACGTCGTGCTGATCTTCGGCGCGCTCTCGGCGATCGGCGCCACGCTGACCCTGCCCGGCATCGCCGGCATCGTGCTGACCATCGGCATGGCGGTCGATGCCAACGTGCTGGTGTTCGAGCGGATCCGGGAGGAGCTGAGGACCGCGCGCGGCCCGGCCCGGGCGATCGAGCTCGGCTACGAAAGGGCGCTCTCGGCGATCGTGGACGCCAACATCACCACCTTCATCACCGCCGCCATCCTCTATGCCGTCGGCTCGGGCCCGGTCCGCGGCTTCGCCATCACGCTCGGCATCGGCATCATCACCTCGGTCTTCACCGCCTACTTCGTCACCCGGCTGATCATGGTCATCTGGTTCGAGCGGCGGCGGCCCAGGACCATCACCGTCTGAGGCCCCCGCGATGCGCCGCCTGAAACTCGTTCCCGAGAACACCACGATCGACTTCTTCCGCTGGGCCCCGCTGACCTTCGGCGCCTCGGTCGTGGCGGTGATCCTGTCGCTGATCGCCTGGGGGGTCATGGGGCTCAACTTCGGCATCGACTTCCAGGGCGGCACGACGATCCGCACCGAGTCGGCGCAGCCGGTGGACGTGGGCGCCTACCGCAGGGCGCTGCAGCCGCTCGACCTCGGCGACGTGTCGATCACCGAGGTCTTCGACCCGACCTTCGGGCCGGATCAGAACGTGGCGCAGATCCGCATCCAGGCGCAGGACGGGGCCGAGGCGGTCAGCCCCGAGACGATCCAGGAGGTGGAGGCGGCGCTCCGGCAGGTGGACCCCTCGATCACCTTCCCGGCGGTCGAGTCGGTGGGGCCCAAGGTCTCGGGCGAGCTGATCGTCTCGGCGATCCTCGCCGTGCTCGGCGCGACCCTCGGCATCCTGATCTACATCTGGCTGAGGTTCGAGTGGCAGTTCGCGGTGGGCGCGGTGGTGGCGCTGGTGCACGACATCATCGTGACGATCGGGATCTTCGCGGTCCTCCAGCTCAAGTTCGACCTCTCGATCGTGGCGGCGCTGCTGACGATCCTCGGCTATTCGATCAACGACACCGTGGTGGTGTTCGACCGCCTGCGCGAGAACCTGATCAAGTACAAGAAGATGCCGCTGCGGGACGTGATGAACCTCAGCGTGAACGAGACGCTGAGCCGGACGGTGATGACCACGGGCACGACGCTGGTGGCGCTGATCGCGCTGCTGGTGCTGGGCGGCGACGTGATCCGCGGCTTCGTCTTCGCCATCACCTGGGGCATCGTCGTGGGCACCTATTCCTCGGTCTACGTGGCCAAGAACGTGGTGCTGTTCCTCGGGGTGAACCGCAATCCGCCGAAGGACCCCGCGGCGGGCACGCAGTTCGGCACGGCCGGGACCGGCGAGCCCTGAGCCGGCCGCCGGCGGCGGCGGTCGCATCGGCCCGCAGGCCGCCGCCAGCCGCCCGCCGCCCGGGCCACAGCAGAGCATCCCGGCCGCCCCGGCTTGGCCGCGCCCGGCGGGCGCGCTATGCTCGCGCCCATGCGCCTGAGCGAGATCGCCTATACCGATGCGCGGCCGGTCACCGGCTACGGGCCCGGCTTCTTCCGCATCGGGGCCGAGCTGCACCGCGGCGCCGTCCTGATCCTGCCCTCGGGCCCGGTGGCCTGGGCGGGCTATGGCGATACCGCCGCGCTGCTGGCTGCGGCGCGCACGATCGACGTGCTCTTCGTCGGCACCGGGGCCGAGATCGCCCCGATCCCGGCGGCGTTCCGCGAGGCGCTGGAGGCCGCGGGGGTGGGGGTGGAGATCATGGCCTCGCCCACCGCCTGCCGCACGTTCAACGTGCTGCTCGCCGAGGGCCGGCGCATCGGCGCGGCGCTGATCCCGGTCTGAGGGCGCTTTCCGCCCGCTGCGCGATCGGCTAAGCCGGCGGCATGACGCTGCTTTCCGTCTCCGATCTGGCCTGCGCCCGCGGCGGCGTCCCGGTCCTCAGGGGCGTGAGCTTCGCCCTCCGCCCCGGCGAGGCGCTGATCCTGCGCGGCCCGAACGGCTCGGGCAAGACGACGCTGCTGCGCACGCTCGCCGGGCTCCAGCCGCCGCTTGCCGGGCGGATCGCGGCCGACCCCGACAGCCTGGCCTACGCCGCCCATTCCGACGGGCTGAAGCCCGCGCTGACCGCGGCCGAGAACCTGGCCTTCTGGGCGGCGGTTTACGGCAACCGCGCCGGCCCGGCGGCCGCGCTTTCGGCCTTCGGCATCGCCGCGCTGGCGACGCGGCGCGCGGGCGACCTCTCGGCCGGGCAGAAGCGGCGGCTGGCGCTGGCGCGGCTTCTCGTCACCGGGCGGCCCGTGTGGCTGCTCGACGAGCCGACGGTCTCGCTCGACGCCGAGGCGGTGGCGCGCTTTGCGGACGTGGTGCGGGGCCACCTGGCCGGAGGCGGGGCGGCCGTCATCGCCACCCACATCGCGCTCGGGCTCGACGGGGCGCCGGTGCTCGACCTCGCGCCGCACCGCGCCCTGCCCGAGGCCGCCCCCGCCTTCGGAGACGACTGGTGAGCGCGCTTCTGCTGCGCGACCTGCGGCTTGCCTTCCGCTCGGGCGGCGGCTTCGGTCTGGCGCTCGCCTTCTTCCTGATCGTGGCGACGCTGGTGCCCTTCGGCGTCGGCGCCGATCCCGCCACGCTCGCGCGGATCGCGGGCGGCATCCTCTGGGTGGGGGCGCTGCTGGCCTGCCTGCTGTCGCTCGACCGGCTGTTCCAGACCGACTGGGAGGACGGCTCGCTCGACCTCATCGCCACCGCGCCGGTGCCGCTCGAGGGGGCGGTGGCGGTCAAGGCGCTGGCGCACTGGCTGACGACCGGGCTGCCGCTGACGCTGGTTGCGCCGGTGCTCGGGGTGCTTCTGAACCTCGCGCCCGCCGCCTACGGCTGGCTTGTCCTGTCGCTGGCCCTCGGCACGCCGGCGCTTTCGGTGATCGGCGCCTTCGGGGCGGCGCTGACGGTCGGGCTGCGGCGCGGCGGGCTGCTGCTGTCGCTCCTCGTCCTGCCGCTCTACGTGCCGACGCTGATCTTCGGGGCCGAGGCGGTGCGGCGCGGCGCCGAGGGGCTCGACCCCGCGACGCCGATGCTGCTCCTGGCCGGGATCACGCTCGGCGCCGCGGCGCTGCTGCCCTTCGCCGCGGCGGCGGCGCTGCGGGTGAACCTGCGTTAGGGCCGCGACGACCGGCGGCCGGCCGCGGCGGACCCCGGCTGCGCCAGGATGCCCCCTTGTTGCACGCCGGACGAACCGTTACCTGAGCCCTGATGTCGCTCTGGGAATACGCCAACCCCAAGAGGTTCATGGAGACCTCGGCCCGAATCCTGCCCTGGGTCGCGGGGCTGGCCGTGCTGACCACGGCGACGGGGCTGGTCTGGGGCTTCTTCTTCACCCCCGACGACTTCCGCATGGGCGCGACGGTGAAGATCATCTTCCTCCACGTCCCTTCGGCGACGATGGCGACGGGGATCTGGTTCATGATGCTGATCGCCTCGCTGATCTGGCTGATCCGCCGCCACCATGTGAGCGCGCTTGCCGCCAAGGCCGCCGCGCCGATCGGGGTGACGATGACGCTGATCGCGCTCGTCACCGGGGCGATCTGGGGCCAGCCGATGTGGGGGACCTGGTGGGCCTGGGACCCGCGGCTGACCGCCTTCCTGATCCTGTTCCTGTTCTATCTCGGCTACATCGCGCTCTGGGCGGCGGTGGAGAACCCCGACACCGCGGCCGACCTGACCTCGGTGCTCTGCCTCGTCGGCTCGGTCTTCGCGGTGATCAGCCGCTATGCCGCCGTCTTCTGGAACCAGGGCCTGCACCAGGGGGCCTCGCTCTCGCTCGACCGGAAGGAGAACGTGGCCGACGTGTTCTGGCAGCCGCTCGTCGTCTCGCTGGTGGGCTTCGGGCTCGTCTTCGTGGCGCTGCTGCTGCTCGGCACCCGCACCGAGATCCGCGCCCGGCGGCTCAAGGCGCTGATCGCGCGCGAGAGGATGGCCTGATGCCGGACCTGGGGAAATACGCGCTCGAGGTGCTTTCGGCCTACGGGATCTCGCTCCTGCTCATCGCGGGGCTGGTGGTCCTGTCACTGGCGCGGGCCGCGCGGGTGCGGCGCGCGCTGGACGAGGCCGAGGCGCGGAGCCGGGCGCATGGCCGTTAGGCCGCTCGTCCTGCTGCCGCCCGCGATCTTCGCGCTGCTCGCGGGCCTCTTCGCGGCGGGGATGCTGCGCGAGGACCCCGAAGCGCTGCCCTCGGCGCGCGAGGGGCAGGCCGCGCCGCCCGTGGTGCTGACGGCGCTGGGCGAGGCGGCGCCCTTCACCGACGCCGACCTGCGCGGCGGGGGGGTGAAGCTCGTGAACTACTGGGCGAGCTGGTGCGCGCCCTGCCGGATCGAGCACCCGATCCTGATGGAGATCGCCGAGGCGGGCGTGCCGGTCTACGGCATCAACTACAAGGACGACCCCGCCAGGGCGCTCGCCTTCCTCGCGGAGCTCGGCAACCCCTATGCGGCGCTGGGCGCCGATGCCGCGGGGCGCACCGCGCTCGACTGGGGCGTCTACGGCGTGCCCGAGACCTACGTGATCGACGGCGCGGGGGTGATCCGCCTGCGCTTCGCCGGGCCCGTCACGCGCGAGATCTACGAAAGCCGCATCCGGCCCGCGATCGAGGCCGCGGGCGGCTGAGCCGCCGCCTCAGGCGGCGAGCCCGGCGAGGATCAGGAGCGCGAAGGCCACGAGTTCCAGCGGGAAGGCGGGGCCGAGAAGGGTGCGGATGCGGTGCGTCATGCGCCGGAGCGTCCCGCGAGGGGGTGACGGAAATGTGAAGAAGCCGGGGCGGCGCCCGGCTTCCCCGGAAACAGTCCCTTTCCCGCTCGCGCGCGCTCAGGCGGCGCGACTGACGTCCTGCTCCAGCCCTCGGGACTCGGCCCTCTCCCGCGCGCGCTCAGGCGGCGCGGGCGAGGTGGCGCAGCACGTAGTGCAGCACGCCGCCGTTCTCGACGTATTCGATCTCGATCGCGGTATCGATCCGGCAGCGGAGCGTGATCGTGCGCTGGCGCCCGTCGGTATAGGTGATGGTGCAGGGCACCTCGGCCAGCGGCTTCAGGCCGCCCGAGAGGCCGCGGATGTCGAAGGTCTCGCCGCCCGTCAGCTCCAGCGTCCGGCGGGTGTCGCCGCCGGTGAACTCGAAGGGGATCACCCCCATGCCCACGAGGTTCGAGCGGTGGATGCGCTCGAAGCTCTCGGCGATCACCGCCTTGACGCCAAGCAGCGCCGTGCCCTTGGCCGCCCAGTCGCGGCTGGAGCCCGCGCCGTATTCGCCCCCGCCGATCACCACGAGCGGCACGCCCCGTTCCTGCCAGGCCATCGCGGCGTCGAAGATCGTGGTCTGCTGCCCGTCGGGGCCGATCGTGTAGCCGCCCTCGACGCCCTCCAGCATCTCGTTGCGGATGCGGATGTTGGCGAAGGTGCCGCGCATCATCACCTCGTGGTTGCCCCGGCGCGAGCCGTAGGAGTTGAAGTCGCGCGGCGCGATCCCGCGCTCGACGAGGTAGCGGCCCGCCGGCGTCGTCTCCTTGAACGAGCCCGCGGGGCTGATGTGGTCGGTGGTCACCATGTCGCCCAGGATGGCGAGCGGGCGGGCGCCGAGGATGTCCTCGATCCGCCCCGGCTCGCGCGACATGCCGCGGAAGTAGGGCGGGTTGCGGATGTAGGTCGAGTCGGGCGGCCAGTCGTAGGTGAGGCTGTCGGTCGTCTGGACCGCGCGCCAGCGTTCGTCGCCCTTGAACACGTCGGCATACTTCTTCTGGAAGGCCTCGCGCGTGACGGTGCGATCGACCAGATCGGCGATCTCCTGCTGGCTCGGCCAGAGGTCCTTCAGGTAGACCGGCGTGCCCTCGGGCGTGTGTGCGACCGGCTCGGTGGTGATGTCGATGTTCATGTCGCCCGCCAGCGCGTAGACGACGACGAGCGGCGGCGAGGCGAGGTAGTTCGCCCGCACGTCGGGGCTGATGCGGCCCTCGAAGTTGCGGTTGCCCGAGAGCACCGAGACGGCGATCAGGTCGTTGTCGTTGATCGCCTTCGAGATCTCGGGGGCGAGCGGGCCGGAGTTGCCGATGCAGGTGGTGCAGCCGTAGCCGACCAGGTTGAAGCCGATGGCGTCGAGGTCGTCCTGGAGGCCGGCGGCCTCGAGATACTCGCTCACCACCTGGCTGCCCGGCGCGAGCGAGGTCTTCACCCAGGGCTTGCGGTTCAGCCCCAGCGCGCGCGCCTTGCGCGCCACGAGGCCGGCCCCGATCATCACGTAGGGGTTCGAGGTGTTGGTGCAGGAGGTGATCGAGGCGATCACCACCGAGCCGTCGTGCAGCTCGTAATCCTGCCCCTCGACGGGCGCGCGCCGGATCGCGTTCTTCGGCAGCGCCGGCGCCGGGCCCTCGGCGGCCATGTCCTGCGCCGCGGGGCTGGCATCGACGCCGCGGTATTCGCAGACCACGCGGTAGAAGCCGTCGGCCGCGCGGGTGAGCGGCGTGTGGTCCTGCGGGCGCTTGGGGCCCGAGATCGCGGGGACGATCTCGCCCATGTCGAGCTCCAGCGTGTCGGTGTAGACCGGCGCGTAGTTCGGCCCGCGCCACATGCCCTGTTCCTTCGCATAGGCCTCGACCAGCGCGATGCGCGCCTCGTCGCGGCCGGTCTGGCGCAGGTAGCGCAGCGTCTCGCCATCGACCGGGAAGAAGCCGCAGGTGGCGCCGTATTCGGGCGCCATGTTGGCGATGGTGGCGCGGTCGGCGAGCGGCAGGTGGTCGAGCCCCTCGCCGTAGAACTCGACGAACTTGTTCACCACGCCCTTCTTGCGCAGCATCTGCACGACCTTGAGCACGAGGTCGGTCGCGGTCGTGCCCTCGGGCATGCGCCCGGTCAGCCGGAAGCCGACGACCTCGGGGATCAGCATCGACACCGGCTGGCCCAGCATCGCCGCCTCGGCCTCGATCCCGCCCACGCCCCAGCCGAGCACGGCCATGCCGTTGACCATGGTGGTGTGGCTGTCGGTGCCGACGAGCGTGTCGGGGTAGGCGACCGTCTCGCCGGTCTGGTCGGTGTCGGTCCAGACCGTCTGGGCGAGATACTCGAGGTTCACCTGGTGGCAGATGCCGGTGCCGGGCGGCACCACGCGGAAGTTGTCGAACGCCTTCTGGCCCCACTTGAGGAAGGTGTAGCGCTCCATGTTGCGCTCGTATTCCCGCTCGACGTTCAGCTGGAAGGCGCGCGGGTTGCCGAACTCGTCGATCATCACCGAGTGGTCGATCACGAGGTCCACCGGGTTGAGCGGGTTGATCTTGCGCGCATCGCCGCCCAGCGCCACGATCCCGTCGCGCATGGCGGCGAGGTCCACCACCGCGGGCACCCCGGTGAAGTCCTGCATCAGCACGCGCGCGGGGCGGTAGGCGATCTCGCGCGGGTTCCTCCCGCCGTTGGCGCCCCATTCGGCGAAGGCGCGGATGTCGTCGGGCGTGACCGTCCGGCCGTCCTCGAAGCGCAGCATGTTCTCGAGCACGACCTTGAGCGAGGCCGGAAGGTTGGCGAAGGAGCCCAGCCCCGCGGCCTCGGCGGCCGCGATCGAGTAGTAGGCGTAGCGCCGGCCCCCCGCCTCGAGGCTGCGGCGGGTCATGGCGCTGTCGTGGCCGACGGTGACGGTCATGGGTGGGGGCCTCCCTGAGACATCCGGGGTAACGCTCGCGCCCATCTGCCGCATCGGGGTGAGCCGATCAAGGGGGCGCGGCGCCTATGTATACCATTGTGCACCGAAGCGCCAGTCCCGTTCCGGGCCGCCGGGCCCGCTCGCTTGCGCCGGGGTGCGGCGCGGCGTGCGATGCCGCACATCGCGCTCTCGCAAAACCTTGATTGGCGCGGGCCGGGGCGGTCGACTAGGTTCGCGGGAACGAGCGGGGATCACGGATAGGACGCAACGATGCGAGCATGGCGATGGGCCGCGCCGGCGGCGCTTGCGCTGTGGACCGGGGCCGCGGCGGCGCAGGCCGACCGGCTGGTGGTGGTGGAGCTCTATACCTCGCAGGGCTGTTCCGCCTGTCCGCCGGCCGACGAGCTGCTCACGCGCCTTGCCGCCCGCGACGACGTGCTCGCGCTTGCGCTGCACGTCGACTACTGGGACTACATCGGCTGGGCCGACAGCTTCGCCTCGCCCGCCTTCACCGCGCGCCAGAAGGCCTATGCCCGCGCCGCCGGAAGCCGGACGATCTACACGCCGCAGATCGTGGTGGGCGGGCGCGACCATCTCGTCGGCACGCGGGAGATGGAGCTCGGCGAGCTGATCGAGGCGCACGGCGACCTGCCGCAGGAGGTCGCGCTGAGCGTGGTGCGCAGCGGCGGCAGCGTGGTGATCCGCGCCTCGGCCCCCGCGCCGCTGCCGCGGCCGGTCCTCGTCCAGCTCGTGCGCTACCTGCCCGAGCGCACGGTCGAGATCCTGCGCGGCGAGAACGAGGGCCGCACCATCACCTATTCGAACATCGTGACCGACTGGCGCGAGCTTGCCCGCTGGGCTGGAGACGCGCCGCTCGAGCTCAGCGCCGAGGTGCCGGGCGGCGACGAGGCGGCGGTGATCCTGCAGGAGGAAGGCCCGGGCGCGGTGGTCGCCGCCGCCTTCGCGCGCTGAGCCGCTCGGGGCCGTCGCGCCCTCAGTCCTTCCAGCGGCGGTGGATCCAGAAATACTGCTCGGGCCGCGCGCGCACCCGCGCGGCGAGGCTGTCGGTGGCGGCCTGCATCATCGTGCGCGGGTCGCCGTGCGGGATCGGCGGTTCGGCCGCGAACTCGAAGCTCAGCCCGTCGGGCTGGCGGATGCCGTAGACCGGCACCATCAGCGCATCATACTTCAGCGCCAGTTCGGCGGCGGAGAAGGCGGTCCGCGCCGGATGGCCGAGGAAGTCCAGCGTCTCGGCCCTGGGAATGCGCTGGTCGAAGAGCACGCCCAGCACGCCGCCCTCCCTCAGGAAGCCGATCATCTGCCCCAGCCCCTTCCGGCCGCGCTCGAACACCGGCGTGCTGACGCGCGCGATCGCCGCGACATAGGCCTCGTTGAAGGCCTGGTTGGCGAGCGGCTTGTAGAGGCCGCCGACCTCGACTCCGCGCGCCGCGAACCAGCCGCGCGGCACGTCGTAGTTGCCGAAATGCCCCGAGACGAGGATCACCGGGCGGCCCGCGGCGCGGGCCTCGGCGATCGCCGCATGGCCGGGGCCGGTGGCGGGCGCCTCGCGGATGCGGTCGATGAACTCCGCCCCCGAGAAGATCTCGGCGAGCGCCCGGCCGGCATTGTCGGCGGCGGCGCGGGCGATCCGCCGCCGCTCGGCGGGCGGCATCGCGGGAAAGACGAGCCGGAGGTTCGCCTCGCTCCGGCGGTGGTAGCCGGCGATCGGGGCGACGAGCCCGCGGGTGACGGCACCGACGAAGGGGATCCGGCGCTCGTAGGGCATCATCCGGGCGATGCCGAGCAGCCCGCGCAGCGCGGCGTTCACCGCAGTGTCGTAGCTCGGTCGCCGCACGCCGCGCCTCCGGGGCCCTCTGGGCACGGCCCCCGCGGGGGCGGGCGGTCCGTTCCGGCGCAACTCTTAAGCGGCGGGCGCGACCCCCGCAAGCCGCGCCCCGCGGGCGCGCCCGGCGGCCCGGGGGCCGCCGCCCGCGCCGACCCGGACGGTCGCCGGGGCTCCCTCCGCCCCGGAGGGCCGCCGGGGCCCGGTCCGCCCCGGACGGCCGCCGGGGCTCCCCCCGGACCGGAGAACCGCCGGGTCCGGCCCGCGGCGCCCCGCGGGGCCTGGCGGTTCAGCCCTCGCGCGCGGCGAGGATCAGTTCGCCGCGCCCCTCGAGGGCCCGGATCGCGGCGACCACCTGGCCCATCGCCGCCTCGCCGTCCTTCGCCTTGACCGCGCCGCGGTCGGCGATCTCGTCGCGCAGCTGGCCGGCCATGCGCTGCGACAGCCCGCCGAGCAGGAACTCGGCCGCCGCGCGCGGTCCCTCCTCGCCGGCGAGCGCGGCGGCAAGCGCGGTGACGAAGACCGAGGCATCGCATTCCTTCGCGATCCGCGGCACGTCGGCCGGCGCGACCCGGGCGGGGATGTCGGCGAAGGTGAAGATCGCCTTGCGCACCTCGGCCGCGAAGGCCGCATCCTCCTGCTCCAGCCCCTCGAGCACCTCGTCGCGGGTGGCGGCCGGGGAGTGGTTCAGGATCGCGCCGACCCGTTCCACGGGTGTCGTGTCGAAGGCCCTCTCGGGCATGGCATCGAGCGAGTCGAGCAGCGCCAGCCCGATCCGGCGCACGTTCTCGGGGCCGATGCGCCCGGTCTCGGCGATCGCGTGGGCAAGCCGTCGGGCGCGCTCGCCCGGCAGCCGGCCGAGCAGCTCGGCCGCCCGCGCGACCGACAGCTTGGAGAGCATGACCGCGCCGACCTCGATGCTCTCGCGTTCGAGCGCGCCGAGCAGGACATCGGGCGGCAGCCCCGCGATCTGCGCCCAGGGGTCGCCCGCCCCGGCGCTCATCGCCTTGCGGCGCAGGCGGCTGACGGTCGTCGCGCTCAGGTGCCCGTCGAGCGCCTCGAGCGCGGCGTCGATCCCGCCGGGGAAGGAGAGGCCGACCGATTCGAGCTCTGCCAGGAACTCCTCCACCACCGCGCGCAGCGTCGCCCGGCTGACCGCGCGCATCCGCGCCATCGCCTCGGTCAGCTCCGCCTGATGCGCCTCGGACAGGGCGGAGAGCGGGATCTGCTCGCCCTGGGAGAGCAGCAGCCGCACGATCACGGCCGCCTTCTGGCGACGCGTGAGCACCTCGACCGGCGCCGCCGGCGGCCCGCCGGCCGATGCTGCCGTGTGAAGGGAGACGCCGCTCATGCATACCTCCGCCCGTTGCCGTCGGGCGGAGACTGCCTGCGGGGGCGTTAAGGCGCGCTTAGCGCCGGGGCGTCAGGCGCTGGCGTCGACGCAGGTCTGGGTGGTGGGATCCCAGGTCTGGCCCTCGGCGCAGACGGTGGCGCTCTGCTTGCTGGCCCCGTGGCCGCAGGCCGCCGCCACGGAGAGCGGCGCTAGCGACAGGACGGCGGCGGCGAGAACGGTTCGGATCATGGCCTCGTCTCCCGATTGCCCATGGTTGCGAAGGTAGCACGATTCGCGCCAGGGCAAGGGCATTCCCGCCCCGGCCTCAGTAGACGAAGCCCGCCCCCCGGCGGAGCGCCGCCGAAAGCGCCTCGGCGGGCCAGGTTCCGGCGCCGCCGCGCGCCTCGATCTCGGCGAGTTCGGCGCGCGCCAGCTCCATCTCGCCGGCCTCGACATGGGCCATGCCCTTGTAGGACCGGGCGAGGAGGTTGTCGGGATTGAGCGCGATCGCGCGCGCGTAGAGCCCCATGCCGAGCGCGACGCGCCCCGCCTTGCGGTGCGCGAAGCCGAGCACGGTGAGCGCGCGGTCGCCCCCGGCCTCGGCCATCGCCGAGGCGACGCGGATCGCCGACTCGTAGCGCCCCGCATGCGCCAGTTCGCGCGCGGCGCGGAACAGCGCGTCATCCGAGAAGCCGCTTTCCTCCGCCGCGACGCAGCGGCCCTTGCCGGCGTCCCACACGAAGCCGTCGGCGCAGGTCGTGGTGGTGGGCGTGGGTGCGGGCGGCGCGGGGTCGTCGTCGAGGACGGCGAGCGCGGGAAGCGGCGCGAGGGCGAGGGCGGCGGCGAGGGACAGGCGGCGCATGGGGTGACCTCCGGCGGCTGACGCGCAAGAGGATAGCGCGCCCGCGTGGCAATTCACCCCTCGCCGAACACCCGGGCGAAGATCGTGTCCACGTGCCTGAGGTGGTAACGGAGGTCGAACTTCTCCTCGAGCTCCGCCTCGGAGAGCACCGCGCGCACCTCCGGGTCGGCCTTGAGCTCGGTCAGGAAGTCGGCCCCCTTCTCCCAGACCTTCATCGCGTTGCGCTGCACGAGGGCATAGGCCGCCTCGCGGCTCAGGCCCTTCTGGGTGAGCGCGAGCAGCACGCGCTGGGAATGCACGAGCCCCCCGAGACGGTTCATGTTCCGCATCATGTTCTCGGGGTAGACGACGAGATTCTCGACGACATCCGTCAGGCGCGCCAGCGCGAAGTCGAGCGTGATCGTGGCATCCGGGCCGATCATGCGCTCCACGCTGGAATGGCTGATGTCGCGCTCGTGCCAGAGCGCGACGTTCTCGAGCGCCGGCAGAGCCATCGAGCGGACCATGCGGGCAAGGCCCGTGAGGTTCTCGGAGAGCACCGGGTTGCGCTTGTGCGGCATCGCCGAGGAGCCCTTCTGGCCGGGGGAGAAGTATTCCTCGGCCTCGAGCACCTCGGTGCGCTGCATGTGGCGGATCTCGACGGCGAGGTTCTCGACCGAGGAGGCGATGACGGCCAGCGTGGCGAAGAACATCGCGTGCCGGTCGCGCGGGATCACCTGGGTGCTGATCGGTTCGGGCTTCAGCCCGAGCCTGGCGCAGACATGGGCCTCGACCCGCGGGTCGACATTGGCGAAGGTGCCGACCGCGCCCGAGATCGCGCCGGTGGCGATCTCCTCGCGCGCGCGCGCGAGCCGCTGCCGGTTGCGCTGGAACTCGGCGTGGAAGCGCGCGAAGGTCAGGCCCATGGTCACGGGTTCGGCATGGATGCCGTGGCTGCGGCCGATCCGCGGCGTCAGACGGTGCTCGAAGGCACGCCGCCTGAGCGCGGCGAGAAGCGCATCGATGTCGGCCAGCAGGATGTCGGCGGCGCGGGCGAGCTGGAGGGCCAGCGTGGTGTCGAGCACGTCCGACGAGGTCATCCCCTGGTGGACGAAGCGCGCCGCGTCGGCCCCCACGATCTCGGCGAGGTGGGTCAGGAAGGCGATCACGTCGTGCTTCGTCACCCGCTCGATCTCCTCGATTCGGGCGAGGTCGAAGGCGGCGTCCTTCGCCTTCCAGACGGCGGCGGCGTTCTCCTTCGGGATGAGGCCGAGTTCGGCCATTGCATCTCCCGCGTGTGCCTCGATCTCGAACCAGATGCGGAACCGCGTCTCCGGGCTCCAGATCGCGACCATCTCGGGGCGGGAATAGCGGGGGATCATCGGCAGGACCCTTTCCTCGGCTGCGCGCGCCTCTTAGACTGGCGGCGGTAACGGGGCAAGGCGCGGGGGGGCGTCATGTTGCCGAGGGGCATTGCCGACTTCGCCGGCCGGTGGGGGATCGACCGGCAGATCCTGGACCGCCGCGCGAACCGCCGCCTGTCGCTGCGCGGCGCGGTCGACTTCGTGCCGGACGGCGAGGGTCTGTTCTGCGAGGAGCGGGGGCTGCTCGATCCCGGCGAGGGCTCGCCCGCCGTCGAGGCGGTGCGGCGCTATCTCTGGCGCGCGGCCGGCACCGGGCGGATCGGCGTGCGCTTCGAGGACGGCCGGCCGTTCCACCATTTCGACCTCGCGCCCCGGTCCGAGGCGGTGCACCGCTGCCCGCCGGACCTCTACCGCGCCGTCTACGACTTCGCGGACTGGCCGCGCTGGTCGGTGACCTGGACGGTGACGGGGCCGCGCAAGGACTACGACAGCGTCACGCGCTACGTCCCCGAGGCGGCCGCGCTCGGGGGCGAACTGCCGCGCCGCGCGGCGGGCTGAGGAGGGCCGGGGCGCGCGCCGCGGCGGCCGCGGGGGCAGAGCGCCATCCCGGAGCGGGGCGGGCGGGGTGGGGAGCGCACCCCGGAGCGACCCGGCCCGCAGGGAGGCGGGAACGACTCACACCGGGGCGCCCATCTCGGCGCATTGCGGAAGGTTCCCCGGGCGCGCGGGAACGGCGAACACCCGGTGCTGTCGCGCGCGGTCAGCCTCGAGGGTCCCCCGGGCGCGGGAACGGCGGCCGCATCGAACTCGTTGTCGAGCCGGCGGGCAGGGTCCCCCCGGGCGTGCGGGAACGGCGGCTGCGCGGGAGGCGTCGGCGCGGTGGCGGCGAGGGTCCCCCCGGTCGCGCGGGAACGGCGCCCGGCGTCCTCCCGCAGACCGGAACTGCTCCCACCCATCCTGCGGGCGTGCGGATAGGCCGCGAGAGGCGGGCGCGGGCGCTCCTGCATCAGCACCCGTCCTGCGGGCCTGCGCGAAGGCTCTTGCACCGGTCATGATGATCTCGCAGCCGTCCACCCCTCCCGCGGGTGCGCGGAAGGGCCGATCGGCCCGTCGGTGACGTGGGGGCGGTCGCAGCCGTCGCGCAGGCGCGCGGCTGGGTCCCCGGAGCGGGGCCGGCGCGGCTTGATCCCGGTCATGGCGCCGCGCCGGCAATCCCGGCAGGGTCGTCGGGCCGCGCCGTGGGGGCGTGCCAGTCGGAGGTTGCCCGGATGCCCGCGAGGATCGCCATCGTCTACGCCACCACCGAGGGCCAGACCCGCAAGGTGGCCCGCTTCGCCGCCGACCGGCTGGTGCAGGCCGGCCATGCGGTGGAGCTTCTCCGCGCCGAGGATGCCGAGGGGCTCGACCTCGGCCGCTTCGACGCGGCGATCCTGGCCGGCTCGGTCCATGTCGGGGCGTTCCAGGGCGCGCTCAAGGGCTTCGCCTATGCCCAGGCCGAGGCGCTGGCGCGTCTGCCCACGCTGTTCCTGCCGGTGTCGCTTGCCGTCGCCGGCGACGACCCCGACGACCGCGAGGGGATCGAGGAGGTCGTGGAGGGCTTCGTCCGCGATACCGGCTGGCGGCCCGGACGGATCGAGCACGTGGCGGGTGCCTTCCGCTTCGGCGAATACGGCGTGCTGAAGTCCTGGGCGATGCGCTGGATCGCCCGTCAGAAGGGCGAGGCCGCCCCGGCCCGCGGCGAGGACCGCGAGTATACCGACTGGGAGAGGCTGGGGTCGGCGCTCGACGACTGGGCCGCCGGGCTGTGCAAGGCGACTTGATCCCGGCGGCGCGGGGCGGCATCAGGGGGGCGGGGAGGAACCGCCGATGAAGCGCAGCCGCGTCAACGAGATCATGGCCGAGGCCGAGGCGATGATCGCCCGCTTCGGCTTCGCCCTGCCGCCCTTCGCCTGGTGGACGCCCGAGGAGTTCCGGCGGCGCGCTCCGGGAACCCGCGTCGTCGAGGCGCGGCTCGGCTGGGACATCACCGACTACGGCCAGGGCCGGTTCGACGCGCTCGGGCTGTTCCTGTTCACGCTGCGCAACGGCCGGCTGGCCGACCTGGAGCGGGGCCGCGGCATGGCCTATGCCGAGAAGCTCCTGATCTCGCGGCAGGACCAGCTCTCGCCGATGCACACGCACGTCATCAAGGCCGAGGACATCATCAACCGCGGCGGCGCGACGCTGGCGGTCGAGCTCTTCGGCTCGGACGAGGCGGGGGGCTTCGCGGAGGACCGCGGCGGCATCGTGCTCTGCGACGGCGTGGCGCGACCCTACGCCCCGGGCGAGGTGCTGCGGCTTGCGCCGGGCGAGAGCGTGACCCTGATGCCGGGCGACTGGCATGCCTTCTGGGGCGAGGGCGGCGACGTGCTGATCGGCGAGGTCTCGACCGTGAACGACGACCTGACCGACAACATCTTCCGCGAGCCGATCGGGCGCTTCGCCGAGATCGAGGAGGACGAGGCGCCGCGGCACCTGCTGGTCAGCGACTACGACCGCTGGCTGTCTTGACCGGCGGGCGAGGGCGCAGGCGAGGGTACGGGTGAGGATGCGGGAAGGGGGGCTGTCTGCCCCCCTCCTGGCCTGGCGGCCAGTTCACCCCCCGAGGATATTTCCGGCAGGGAAGGGGCAGGGGCCGCGCCCCCGGCACGCCCCCGGCACGCACCGGGCACGCCCGGGACGCGCATCGGGACGGGCAGTGCCGCGGGGCCTATTCCACCGACTGCCGGATCCGGCGGATCACCAGCCAGACGGCGAGCACGACGGGCGGCGTCAGCGCGGCGGTGATCAGGCCGCGGCTCATCCCCATCGTCTCGGCCAGCGGATAGACGAGGTAGGCCAGCAGGTTCATCGCGTAGTAGCTGATCGCCACGACCGAGAAGCCTTCGACCGTCTTCTGCAGGCGCAGCTGGAGGTCGGCGCGGCGGTCCATGCTCTCGAGCAGCTTCTGGTTCTGGGCGGAGCGCTCCACATCGACCCGGGTGCGCAGCAGCTCGCCCGCCCGCTGCGCGGCGCGCGCCATGTTCTCGAGCCGCCGTTCGGTGGACTTCACGGTGCGCATCGCCGGGTCGAAGCGGCGCATCATGAACTCCGCGAAGGTCTGCCGGCCGTCGAAGCGCTCTTCCCGCAGCACGGCCACGCGCTGGTTGACCAGCGCCTCGTAGGCGCCGGTGGCGCCGAAGCGGAAGTGCGACCGGGCCATCACGTCCTCGATCTCGGCCGAGAGGTCGAGGAGCCGCTTCAGCGTCTCCTCGGGCCGGGCGAGGTCGCCGCACATGCCGCTGACGACCTCCGAGAGCTCCACGTCGAGCGCGCCCATGCGCGGGGAGATCTCGCGGGCGCGGGCGAGGCCCAGCATCGACATCGTCTTGTAGGTCTCGATCTCGCAGAGCCGCTGCACGATCCGCCCGATGCGGCGGGGCCCGGTCTCGGGCCGGACGAAGACGGCGAAGCGCATGTGGCCGGCGGGGTCGATGCGGAAGTCGCCGGCGATCACGGCGGCGCCGTCGACCACGGAGGAGACGGCGAGGCTTTCCGGAACGAACCAGTCGTCGAGTCGGCGGCGGATCACCGCGGCGTCGGTCTCGACCTCGACCCGGATCAGCGCCGAGGTGACCCGCACGCCGGGGGCGGCCGCGAGCCAGTCCTCGGGGAAGAGGCGGAAGGTCTCGGCGTCGAAGGGCGTGGCGGCAAGGCCCTGGCCGAAGAGCGTGTAGGTCACGAACTCGGTGTGGCTCTCCCACTTGAGCTGGTGGCGGCCGATCTGGCCGAACCAGTGCGTCGCGCCGGGCTGCGGGTGCGGCGCGCCGTGCCGGTCGAGGAGCGCGATCAGGTGCGCCCGGTCGGCGGCGCGGTCGCGCCCGGCGGCCTCCTGCGGCTGCTTGATGGCGAGGAAGGCGGCCCGGCAGGGCGCCTCGAGCGAGGGGAAGGGCCGGGCGTGCAGTTCGTTGGCGAGCGCATAGCGCAGGGGGTGGTCTTCGATCGGGGGCATGGGTCGGTTCCGGTCCGTGTCGGGTTCCAGACTAGACCCGCCGCCGCCGCAGTAAACGTGCGGGGCGCGTATACCGCGGTCGACTGGCAGGGGCGCTACACCGGCCGGGCGGGGGGCCGGCGCGGCGCCTCGCGCTCAGTCGATCAGCGGCAGGAGCGCGTCGATCGACTTCTTCGCGTCGCCGTAGAACATCCGCGTGTTCTCCTTGTAGAACAGCGGGTTCTCGATGCCGGAATAGCCCGTGCCCTGGCCGCGCTTGGAGACGATGACCTGCTTGGCCTTCCAGACCTCGAGCACCGGCATGCCGGCGATGGGGCTGTTGGGGTCTTCCTGCGCGGCGGGGTTCACGATGTCGTTCGAGCCGATGACGATGAC
>JANZZL010000085.1 GCA_026419405.1 Paracoccaceae bacterium
GGGTCCGCCCCCGTGGCGGCGCCCGCCGCGGCGCCCGGTGCCGATCCGTCGCGGCGCGGGGCGGGGTTGCCGGCCGGCTGCGGCCGGAGGGCCGCCTCGGGGCCGGACTGCTCCGCCGCGGCGACGCGGGCCGCCGCGGTCATGCCGCGGCCCTCCGGCCGCCGCGCCGCGCGATCGGCGGATGGGTTTCGTTAACCGGTTGCCGGGCAGAGTGGCGCCGTGACGCAGGAGCCCCGCCGATGCCGCCGCCGAACCGCCGCTTCAGAACCGCTCGGACCATTCTGGCCCTCCTTCTGCGCGAGATGGAAACCACCCATGGCCGCGCGCGCTTCGGCTACCTCTGGGCGGTCGGCGAACCGGTCGCCGGCATCCTGCTTCTCACGGTGATCTTTTCGATTGCGTTTACGGCGCCGCCCGTGGGCACGAGCTTCGCGTTCTTCTACGCCTCGGGGTATCTGCCGTTCTCGGCCTACCTCGAGATCTCGCAGCGCGTCGCGGCCTCGGTCCGGTTCTCGCGGCCGCTCTTGGCCTATCCCGGCGTGACCTTCCTCGACGCGATCTGCGCGCGGTTCCTGCTTGCGGCGGTGACGCAGCTTGCGGTCTTCGCCACCGTGATCGGGCTGATCCTCGCGGTCTTTCCCGTCGATGCGATCCTGCGGTGGGAGGCGCTGGGGCTCGGGCTTCTGATGGCGGGGATGCTGGGCCTGGGCGTCGGCACGCTGAACTGCCTGCTCTGCGAGATGTTCCCCTCGTGGGAGCGGATCTGGGCGATCCTGACGCGGCCGCTGTTCCTGCTCTCGGCCATCCTGTTCCAGTTCGAGACCGTGCCCGAACCCTGGCGCGACTGGCTCTGGCTCAATCCGCTCGTGCATGTCGTGGGCCAGGTGCGGATCGGGCTCTTCGCCACCTACGACGGGGCCTATGTCTCGCCCGGCTACGTGCTTGCCCTGTCCGCGCTCGCGCTGGCGGCGGGCCTGCTCTTCCTCGGGCGCTGGCACCGCGAGTTCGTCCATGGCTGACCGGATGCACCGTTCCGCCGCCGCAGGTGAGGCCGCGGGGCCTGCCGCCGCCCCGGCCGCCGCGCCGTGCGGCCGCGCCGCGTCGGCACCGCGGGCCGCAGCGCGCCTTGGGCCGCAGGGGAGGGGGGCCGCATGACGCCGGGAAAGCGGATCTTCGACATCGCGCTCGCGCTCGTGCTCGGCCTCCTCCTGCTGCCGGTCATCGGCCTCTGCGCGGGCGCGGTGCTGCTCGGCGGCGGCGGCCCGGTCTTCTACCGCGCCCGGCGCGCGGGCCAGGGCGGGCGCCCCTTCACCCAGTGGAAGCTGCGCACCATGGTTCCGGGCAGCGATGCCGACGACGGCGTCTCGGGCGGGTCCAAGCGCGACCTGATCACGCCCGCCGGACGGTGGCTCCGCCGCTACCGGCTCGACGAGCTGCCGCAGCTGTGGAACATCCTTGCGGGAGAGATGAGCTTCGTCGGCCCCCGCCCGCCGCTGCAGCGCTATGTCGATCGCTTTCCCGACCTCTACGCCGAGGTGCTGCGGGCGCGGCCGGGCATCACCGGCCTTGCCACCCTGAGATACCACCGGCGGGAGGAGGCGCTGCTCGCGCGCTGCACCACCGCCGAGGAGACCGATGCCGTCTACGCGGCGCGCTGCGTGCCGGCGAAGGCCCGGCTGGACCGCCTCTACCTCCGGCGCCGCCACCTCGGCCTCGACCTCTGGATCCTGTGGCAGACGGCGGCGGTCGTCCTGTTCCGGCGGCATCCGCCAGCCGCGCCGGCGCCCCGCCGCAGGCGGCGCAGCCTGCCAGCCCGGCGCGGCCTGCCGGGGCGGCGCGGCCTGTCCCGGCGGCCGGTGCCTGCGCAGGCGTGATCGGGCCGGCGCCGGCCGGCGGAAGGTCAGACGCCGTAGTGCTCGCGGTACCAGGCCACGAAGCGCCGCACCCCCTCCTCGATCCCGACCGAGGGCCGGAAGCCGGTGAGGCGCTCGAGCAGGCTGGTGTCGGCCCAGGTGGCCGGCACGTCGCCCGGCTGCATCGGCATCAGCCGCTGCTCGGCCCTGCGGCCCACCGCCGCCTCGACGGCGGCGATGAAATCGCCGAGCGACACGGGCTCCGAGGCGCCGATATTGACGACCCGCCAGGGCGCGGCCGGCGAGAGGCTGTCGCCCTCGACCGGCGCACCGCGCGCGCCGGGCGGCGCGGGCGGGCAGTCGATCAGCCGCCGGACGCCCTCGACCAGATCGTCCACATAGGTGAAGTCGCGCCGCATGGCGCCGCGGTTGTAGACCTCGATGGGCTCGCCCGCGAGGATCGCCCGGGTGAAGCGGAACAGCGCCATGTCGGGCCGCCCCCAGGGCCCGTACACGGTGAAGAAGCGGAACATCGTGACCGGGATGCCGTGCAGGTGGGCATAGGCATGGGCCATCGCCTCGTTCGCCTTCTTGGTCGCGGCGTAGAACGAGAGCGGCCAGTCCGCGCGGTCGGTCTCGGCATGAGGAAGGTCGGGGTTCGCGCCGTAGACCGAGGATGTGGAGGCCATCAGCAGATGCGCGGGCGGCGCCGCGCGGGCTGCCTCCAGCAGCTCGAAGGTGCCCGCGAGGTTGGCCTCGGCGTAGCTGCGCGGGTTCTCGAGCGCGTAGCGCACCCCGGCCTGCGCGGCGAGATGGACGACGATCTGTGGCCGTGCCGCCATCAGCCCGGCAAGCCGGCCCGGCTCCTCGATGCGGCCGATCTCGGCCCGGAACCCCGGCGACCGGAGCAGGATCGCATGGCGCCGCTCCTTGAGGCTGACGTCGTAGTAGGGCGTCATCGCGTCGATCCCGACGACGCGGAAGCCGTCGGCGAGCAGGCGCCGGCAGAGGTGGAAGCCGATGAACCCGGCCGAGCCGGTCACCAGCGCCGTGCGGGGCGGCTCGCGCACGGCCTCAGCGCCTGAGCAGCGTGTCGCCGAGCGAGAGCGCCGGCGCGAGCTCGATGCGCGCCTCGGCGCGCTCGCGTCCCTCGGCCGCGGCCGTGGCGACAAGCTCGGCCGCCTTCAGCCCGATCTCGCGCCGGCGCGCGTCCATCGTGGCAAGCCGCATCGGCAGGCCGTCGAGCAGCTCGACGTTGTTGAAGCCGGCGAGGCCCACCTTGCCGGGAACGTCGATGCCGTTGTCGAGGCAGTAGAGCAGCCCACCCGCGCCGATCATGTCGTTGGAGTAGTAGAGGAAATCGAGATCGGGCGAGCGCCGGAGCACGGCCTCGGTCATCTGCCGACCCTTGGCCAGCCCCGAGCCCCCCTCGTAGAACTCGCGGTCGGCGATCTCGATCCCGGCCTTGGCGAGAATCTCGGTGAACCCCTCGAAGCGCTTCCGCGCACGATGGTCGAGCGGCATCTTCGTGCCGAGGAAGGCGATGCGGCGGTAGCCCTGCTCGACGATCGCCCGCGCCATCTCGCGCCCCGCGCGCCGGTGCGAGATGCCGACCATCGCGTCCACCGGCTCGCCGTCGGTATCCATGATCTCCACCACCGGGACGCCGGCGTTGCTCAGCATGGCCCGCGCCGGGGCGGTATGCTCGAGGCCCGCGATGATCACGCCCGAGGGCCGCCACGAGAGCATCTCGTAGAGCACCTCCTCCTCGCGCTCGGGAAGATAGTTCGTGAAGCCGATGACCGGCTGGAGCCCGGTGCCCTGGAGCTGTTCGGAGATGCCGGTCAGCACCTCCGGGAACACCAGGTTCGACACCGACGGAATGATCACCGCCACGAGGTTGACCCGGCTCGAGGCGAGCGCGCCGGCGATCCGGTTCGGCACGTAGCCGAGCCGTTTGGCGGCGGCGAGCACGCGGTCGCGCGTGGCCTCGCTCACGTCGCCCCGGTTGCGCAGCACGCGGCTCACGGTCATCTCGCTCACGCCCGAGGCCTCCGACACGTCGCGGAGGGTCAGCGGGCGGCGGGAGACAGGGCGGGCTGGGTCGGTCACGTCACGGGTCCCGAAGGCGGCGTCGCCCCTTGTTAGCGCCAAAGCCGGCGCTGTCCAAGTTGCCGGAGCAGCCTGCGCGCGCAGCTTGCATCGGGGGGCTTTTGCCTCCACAAGTCGGGCGAGCGGCCCCGTAGCTCAGGGGATAGAGCGACCGCCTCCTAAGCGGTAGGTCACAGGTTCGAATCCTGTCGGGGCCGCCAGTTCCGCCGAGGCTGCGTCGCGCCCCGCGGCGTCCCGCGCCTCAGGCCCCCCCGTTGCCGCGGGCGCGGCGACGCCGCAGCCACCGGCGCGCGCGCACCACGGCCGCAGAGACCCAGGGCCTGAGGAACGGGATGTCGATCGCCAGGACGAGGAGCCCGAGCGGGATCATCCAGAAGCCCAGCACGGGCAGGAAGCCGACCGAGCCCCCGGCGATCAGCAGCAGCCCGAGCGGAATGCGCACGTAGCTCAGCCGGCCGCGCAGGATCGCGTGCATCGGCCCGCGCAGCTGCGGCACGAGGCGCTCCATCGCCGCGATCTGGCGCCTCAGGCGGCGGTCTTCCCGGTCGGAGGGGGGCGGATGTTCCATGCGCCTCATGTGGGGCGCGACCCCGCGCCGCGCAACGGACCCCCGCGCTCGGCCGCGCAGGCCCGCCCGCACCGGATCATGCCGTGCCCTCCCGCCGGGCTGCCGGCCGCCGGGGCGCCCCTCCGTCGAGGCGGTCCATCAGGCCCGACCGGCGGGCGAGCCACTTCTCCGCCTCGAAGACCACGAGCAGCAGCGCCGCGACCGCGGCGATCATCGCCAGGTCGCCGAAGGCCAGCGGCCGGGTCTGGAACGCCGCCTGCATCGGCGGAAGGTAGGTGAGCGCCGCCTGCGCCGCGAGCGCCGCGGCGAGGCCGACGAGCACGACGGGCGTTCCCATCGCGCCGCGCAGGGTGATCGAGCCCTGGTGCAGGAAGCGCACGTTGAAGAGATAGGCGATTTCCAGCGCCACGAGCAGGTTGACGACCAGCGTCCGGCTGGTCTCGAGCGCGTCGCCCCGGCGCTGGCTGAACTCGAAGACGGCCCAGATCGCCGCGACGAAGGCCGCGCTCACGAACACCACGCGCCAGACCAGGAACGGCGGCAGGAGCGGCGCGTCGGCCGGTCGCGGCGGCCGCCGCATCACCCCGTCCTCGGCCGGTTCGAAGGCGAGCACCAGCCCCAGCGTGACGCTGGTGATCATGTTCACCCACAGGACCTGCACCGGCGAGATCGGGATCGTGAGCCCCAGCAGCAGCGCGATGAGGATGATGGTCACCTCGCCGCCGTTGGTCGGCAGGGTCCAGGCGATGACCTTGCGGATGTTGTCGAACACCACCCGGCCTTCGTGCACCGCCGCGGCGATGGTGGCGAAGTTGTCGTCGGCCAGCACCATCTCGGCCGCCTGCTTGGCGGCCTCGGTGCCCTTGCGGCCCATCGCGATGCCGATGTCGGCCTGCTTCAGCGCCGGGGCGTCGTTGACGCCGTCGCCGGTCATGGCCACCACGGCGCCCTCGGCCTGAAGCGCGCGCACGATCCTGAGCTTGTGCTCGGGGCTGGTGCGGGCGAAGACGGCCGTGCTGCGCACCACCGCGCGGAGCGCGGCCTCGTCGAGCCGGTCGAGGTCGGCACCGGTCAACGCAGCCGGCGCCTCCGCGAGCCCGAGCGCCCGCGCGATCGCCACGGCGGTCACCGCATGATCGCCGGTGATCATCTTCACCTCGATGCCGGCCGCCCGGCACTCGGCCACCGCCTGAACCGCCTCAGGGCGGGGTGGATCGATGAGGCCGGCGATCCCCAGGAAGACGAGCCCGTCTTCCACCGCCGCCGCGTCGAGCGCGGCGAGCCCCTCGGCCCGCCGGGCGGCGAAGCCCAGAACCCGCATCCCCTCGGCGGCCGCGGCCTCGATCGCGGCGTGCCAGGGGCCGGGATCGAGCGGGCGCGGCGTGCCGTCCGGCCCGGCCTCCTCCCGGCACATCGCCAGCAGTCGTTCCGGGGCGCCCTTGACAAAGATCGCCCGGCCGCCGCCGGGAACCGCGTGCAGGGTCGCCATGTAGCGGTGGCGGGCATCGAACGGAATCGCATCGAGCCGGGGCCAGGCCGCGCGCAGGTCACCCGCCGCGAGCCCCGCCTTCAGCCCCAGCGTGACGAGCGCCCCCTCCATCGGGTCGCCCGCGACCTGCCAGCCCGCCGGTCCGGCGGCGACATGGGCATCGTTGCAGAGCACCGCGGCACGGATCAGCTCCGTTGCCGGGCCTTCGGCGGGAAGGCCGAGGATCCGGCCCTCGGGGCCGTAGCCCGTGCCCTCGACCTCGTGCGTCCGCCCGGCCGAGACCAGCCGGCGCACCGCCATCTCGTTGCGGGTGAGCGTGCCGGTCTTGTCCGAGCAGATCACCGAGGTCGCGCCCAGCGTCTCGACCGCGGGCAGCCGGCGCACGATGGCCCGCCGCGCCGCCATGCGCTGCACCCCGATCGCCAGCGTAATCGTGATCACCGCCGGCAGCCCCTCGGGGATCAGCGCCACCGCGAGGGCAACCACCGTCAGCATCGCCTCGCCCCAGGGCTGTCCGCGCACGCCGACCGCGAAGGCCAGAAGCAGCGCCGACAGCACGACCGCGAAGGCGGTGAAGCCGCGGCCGAAGGCGTTGATCCGGCGCAAGAGCGGCGTGGTGAGCGACGGCACCTCGCCCAGAAGCGCGCTGATGCGTCCGATCTCGGTGCGGCTTCCGGTCGCCGTGACCACGCCGCGGCCCTGCCCGGCCATCACGATCGTTCCCGAGTAGGCCATGCAGCGCCGGTCGCCGAGCGATGCGGCCTTGCCCGTCGCGGCGGCGGATTTCGCGGCCGCGACCGACTCGCCGGTCAGGATCGCCTCGTCGATCAGCAGGCCGCGGGTGTGGAGCAGCCGCAGGTCGGCGGGAACCCGGTCGCCCGCCTCCAGCATCACGATGTCGCCCGGCACGAGCTCGGCCGCCGGCACGCTCATCCGCTGCCCGCCGCGCAGGACCGATGCCCCCGGCGCGATCATCGTCTGGATGGCCGCGAGCGCCTGCTCGGCCTTCCCTTCCTGGATGAAGCCGATGAAGGCGTTGATCACGACGACGCCGAAGATCACCGCCGCGTCGATGGCGTGCTCGAGCGCCAGGGCCGCGACACCGGCGGCGAGCAGGAAGTAGATGAGCGCGTTGTGGAACTGCGCGAGCAGCCGCAGCGGCCAGGGCGTGCGCCGCGGCGGCGGCAGGGCGTTCGGCCCGTGGCGCGCCAGCCGCGCGGCGGCTTCCGCCGGCGACAGCCCCTCGGGCCCGCTCTTGAGCGCGGCGAGGACACCATCGGCGCTCTGCTCGTGCCAGGCCGGCCCCCGGCCTCCGGGCTCATCCTGCATCGGTCCACCTCGGCGCGCGCGCCCCGACCCTGGCCGGCCCGACCCTGCCGGGCGGCAGGGCGAGGGCAACCTGCTCAGATCATGCGGATCGCGTTCTTGTCCACCGCGAGCATGTAGCCCTTGCGCGCGATGTTCTTTACCAGAAGCTCGCTGACAATCTGGTTGCCGAGCATGTCACGCAGCCGCTTGATGCGGGTCGCGCCGGCGGCCTCGTCGCAGTCGGCCGCGGGCCGGCCCGTGATGACCGCCTCGATCTCGGCGCCGGAGAGCACGTCGTCATCCATCCGTGCCTCGGCAAGCACCGAGATCGTCTCGATCGCGGCTTCGGTCAGCTTGAACTCCATGTTGTTCAGCCAGACCGCGTTCTCCTCGCGGCTGATCAGCAGCGACCGCACCTGGATCCCGGCGCGCTCGATCTCGCCCATGCGGCGGTTGAGCGCGACGATCGTCATCAGGAACACGACCGCCGCGATCAGCAGCGCGGTTGCGAAGACCAGCAGGATGAAGATGACGAAGCGGTAGCTCTGCAGCACCTCGGAGAAGGCGGTGCCCGACTGCGCCAGGATCTCCAGCAGCTTGATCTCGGCGTTCGAGGTCAGATTGTCGTTCTCGACGAAGATGCGCTCGACGCGGGCGTTGAAGGCATTGGCGTCGGGCAGCTTCGCGAACAGCACCGCGGCCGCGATGCCGAGGATCGCGACGATCGCCGCGATTCCGCCGAACACGACGCGGTTGCCCGTCTGCAGGGCGGACGCGGGCGGCCGCTCCGCGGTCAGGTCGGTCGAGGTGTCGTCAGCCAAGGTCGGGTTCCCATCCGTCCGGACATAGTTCCGGGACGCCCCGCGGGCGTCAAGCCGCGTCGCCACGGCCGTCAGTAGCGCAGGAAGTAGTCGCCGGCGCTGTCGCGGCGGCTGTCGAGGCCGTCTTCCCCGAAAACGGACATCACCGAGAGAAGTTCCCAGCCGTCGCGGGCGATCCTGCGGGCGATTTCCGCCGCGGCGGCGTCGCGCGAGCAGTTGGCCTCGGACACCTCGGCCACCCCGTAATGGAGCTGCAGCGGCCCCTCGCGCTTCGCCTTGTAGTCGGCGAAGCAGGCGGCCGAGACCGGGCCGGCAAGCGCGCAGGCAAGGGCGATCGCGGCGGGGAGGATGCGCTGGTCCATGTCGGCGAAAATGCGCCGGCGCCGGGAGATATTCAATAACTCCGGCGCGTTCGGCGCGCTGTTATCGGATAGCGGTGCCGCGCTATTGCCTGTCGGCACGCCGGGCGCCAGCTTCCGGCCATCGCCGCCGGCCCCGCCTGCCGCCCCGCAGCGCCCGGGGCAGGGTCGCCAGAGCGTGAAAGGACAGGGCATGAACCGCAAGATGCTGATCGCCTCGCTGCTTGCCGCCGGGCTGGCCCTGGCGCCGGCGGCACCCGCGCTCGCCGCGCCCGACGGCGAGGATTATGCGAAGCTTCTCCTCGGCCTGCTCGCGGTCGGCGCGATCGCCAATGCGCTCGAGAACGAGCGCGAGCGCGAACGCGCCGCCGAACGCGCCCGGAACCGCCCGACCGACTGGCGCGACCACGACGATCGCGGGCACGGGCGGCGCGGCGCCCGCACGCTGCCCGAACGCTGCGCCTTCGAGGTCCGCACCGATCGCGGCTGGCGCAGCGTCTTCGGACGCGCCTGCCTGGAGCGCGAGGGTGTCCGCGTCTCGCGCCTGCCGGAGCGCTGCGAGTTCGACGTGCGCACCGAACGCGGTCGCCGCTCGGTGTTCGGCGAGCAGTGCCTGCGCGACTACGGATACAGGGTTGAGGCAGGCCGGCGCTGACCGCGCCCCCCTGTCGGCAGTGGCGCGGCCCTGTCCCCGCAGTCGGGCCGCGCCGATACTGGGCGGGAGGATCATCCTCCCGCCCTTTTTCGTTGCCTGCCGTCCCGGACTGGGGTTCCCTTGCGCGCGATGAGCGAAGGGCGCCATTCCCGATCCCGTTCCGGGCCCGACCTGGGCCACGAGGCCGCACTCGCCGCCGAGGGCCTTGTGCGCGTCGCGGGGGTTGACGAGGCCGGGCGCGGCCCGCTCGCCGGCCCGGTCGTCGCGGCGGCGGTCGTCCTCGACATGGCGCGGATCCCGCCGGGCATCGCCGATTCCAAGGCGCTCGGTCCCGAGGCGCGCGCGCGTCTGTGCGCCGAGATCCTCCGGTCGGCCGAGGTCGGCCTCGGGCAGGCCAGCGTCGAGGAGATCGACCGGCTCAACATCCTGCGGGCCGCGCACCTGGCGATGGAGCGCGCCGTCGCCGCCCTGGCGGTGCCGCCCGACGCGGCGCTGATCGACGGCAACCTGGTTCCGGGCGCGCTCCGCTGCCCGGGGCGTGCGCTGGTGCGCGGCGATGCGCGCTCGCTCTCGGTGGCCGCCGCCTCGATCGTCGCCAAGGTGACGCGGGACCGCATCATGGTGGATTTGGCGCAACAGCACCCGGGCTACGGCTGGGAGCGCAACATGGGCTATCCGAGCCCGGCGCATCGCGCCGCGCTGGAGCGGCTCGGCCCCACCCCACACCATAGGCGCTCGTTCCGGCCGGTGCACAAGATCTTGTATCAAGCGAAAAGTGTAACCCTCTGATTCAAAAAAGAATTTGACCGCGACTCACCTTTGACTCATCGTTGCCGCAAAAGAACCGGAGCGCCGGGGACAGGGCGCCAGGGCAGAGGCAGCGATGACGACCAGGACCGCCGGGGAAGCGGACTCCCTTCCGCTCGACACCATTCTCGCCGGAGACTGCATCGAGACCATGCGGGCGCTTCCCGATGCCTCGGTGGATCTCGTGTTCGCCGACCCGCCCTACAACCTCCAGCTCCGCGGCGAGCTGCACCGGCCCGACAACTCGCGCGTCGATGCGGTGGACGACGCCTGGGACCGCTTCGACGGCTTCGCCTCCTATGACCGCTTCACCCGCGCCTGGCTGGCCGAGGCGCGACGGCTGCTCAAGCCCGCCGGTGCGATCTGGGTGATCGGCTCCTACCACAACATCTTCCGCGTCGGCACCGCGCTGCAGGATCTCGGCTTCTGGATCCTGAACGACGTGATCTGGCGGAAGGCGAACCCGATGCCGAACTTCCGCGGCAAGCGGCTGACCAACGCGCACGAGACGCTGATCTGGGCCTCGCGGTCGGAAGGTGCGCGCTACACCTTCAACTACGAGGCGCTCAAGGCGCTGAACGAAGGCGTCCAGATGCGCTCGGACTGGACGATCCCGCTGTGCACGGGGCAGGAACGCCTGAAGGACGACAAGGGCGGCAAGGCGCACCCGACGCAGAAGCCCGAGGCGCTGCTGCACCGGGTGCTGCTGGCCACGACGAGGCCCGGCGACGTGGTGCTCGACCCCTTCTTCGGAACGGGAACGACGGGCGCCGTCGCCAAGATGCTGGGCCGCCGCTGGATCGGCATCGAGCGCGAGGAGAGCTACCGCCGCGTCGCGCGGGAGCGGATCGACCGCGTGCGCCCGCTCGACCGTTCGGCGCTCGAGGTCACGGCCTCGAAGCGGTCCGAGCCGCGCGTCGCCTTCGGCGTGCTGGTGGAGCGCGGGCTGCTGCGCCCCGGCGAGGTCCTGGTGAACGCGCGCGGCAAGGCGGCGAAGGTGCGCGCCGACGGAACGCTCGTCGGGGCCGATGTCACGGGGTCGATCCACCAGGTCGGCGCCGCCTACGAGAACGCACCCTCCTGCAACGGCTGGACCTACTGGCACTTCCGTCGCGAGGGCCGGCTGATCCCGATCGACGTGCTGCGCCAGCAGGTGCGCCAGGAACTGGGCGACATGGCCTGAAGGGTTACCGCCGGTGCCCGGCACCTCCAGCCCGGGCACACGCCTTGCCCCGCCTCCCCCGAGGCGGGGCATTTTTCCTCTGGCGCGCGCCTCGCCGTGACGCCGCGTTGCGGGTGACAAGCGCGCGCCGCCGCGCCACGGTCGTGGCCGACCGCAGGAGTCCGTCCGATGACCGCCTACCCGCACCTTCTTGCGCCGCTCGACCTCGGCCATGTCACCCTGCCCAACCGTGTCCTGATGGGATCGATGCACACCGGGCTCGAGGAGACGCGGGACTGGAACCGGGTGGCCGCCTTCTACGCCGAACGGGCGGCGAACGGGGTGGCGCTGATCGTCACCGGCGGCATGGCGCCCAACCGCGAGGGCGCGGTGTTCCCCGGCGCCGCCGGGCTCTTCAGCGCCGACGACATCGCCAACCACCGGATCGTGACCGACCGGGTGCATGCTGCCGGCGGACGCATCGCCATGCAGATCCTGCATGCGGGGCGCTATGCCTACGGGCCCGACTGCGTGGCGCCCTCGGCGGTGAAGTCGCCGATCTCGCCCTTCGTGCCGAGGGAGCTCGACGAGGCGGGGATCGAGAAGCAGATCGCCGACATCGCCACCGCCGCCGCCCGGGCCCGCGAGGCGGGCTATGACGGCGTGGAGGTGATGGGTTCGGAGGGCTACTTCCTCAACCAGTTCCTCGTCACCCGCACCAATCGCCGGACCGACCGGTGGGGCGGGTCATTCGAGAACCGGATGCGCCTGCCGGTCGAGGTCGTGCGGCGCGTGCGGCAGGCGGCGGGCGCCGACTTCATCGTGATCTACCGGATCAGCCTGATCGACCTCGTCCCCGGCGGCTCGACCTGGGACGAGGTCGTGGCGCTGGCCCGCGCGATCGAGGCCGCGGGGGCCTCGATGCTCAACACCGGGATCGGCTGGCACGAGGCGCGGGTGCCGACCATCGCGACCTCGGTGCCCCGTCGGGCCTTCACCTGGCTGACCGGCCGGCTCCGGCCCGAGGTCGGCATCCCGGTGATCACCTCGAACCGGATCAACACGCCGGAGGTGGCCGAGCAGGTGCTCGCCGAGGGCTGCGCCGACATGGTGAGCATGGCGCGGCCCTTCCTTGCCGACGCGGCCTTCGTGCGGAAGGCGGCCGAGGGGCGGGGGGACGAGATCGCGCCCTGCATCGCCTGCAACCAGGCCTGCCTCGACCACACCTTCTCGGGCCGGCTGACCTCGTGCCTCGTCAACCCCCGCGCCTGCCACGAGACGGAACTGGTCTATGCGCCCGCCCCGAAGCCGAAGCGGATCGCCGTCGTCGGCGCGGGGCCGGCCGGGATGATGACGGCGATCGTCGCCGCGGGGCGCGGCCACCGTGTCACCCTGTTCGAGAAGGCCGACGAGATCGGCGGCCAGCTCACCATGGCCTGCGTGATCCCCGGCAAGGAGGAGTTCCACGGCCTCGTCGCCTGGTTCGGGCGGATGCTGGAGCGTTCCGGCGTGGACCTGCGGCTGGGCACCGAGGCGACGGTGCCGGACCTTGCCGGGTTCGACGCGGTGGTCGTCGCCACCGGCGTGGTGCCGCGGGATCCCGGCATCCCGGGGCAGGAGGCGCCGAACGTGCTGAGCTACATCGACGTGCTCCGGGGCGGGGCGCCGGTGGGCCGGCGTGTCGCCATCGTCGGCGCGGGCGGCATCGGCTTCGACGTGGCCGAGTTCCTCGTGCACCGGGGCACGAGCCCGACCGAGGACCTCGCGCTCTGGCAGCGGGAATGGGGTGTCGGCGACCCGGCCACGGCCGCCGGCGGGCTCGCCCCCGAGGGCCCCCGCCCCGAGCCCCCGGCGCGGCAGGTGACGCTGCTCCAGCGCAAGGCCGAGAAGCTCGGCCGGCGGCTCGGCAAGACCACCGGCTGGATCCACCGGGCGAGCCTCGAGATGAAGGGCGTCCGCATGATCGGCGGGGTGAACTACGAGCGGATCGCGCCCGAGGGCCTGCATGTCAGCTTCGGCGCGGCGCGCGAGAACCCGACGCTGATCGAGGCCGACACGATCGTGCTCTGCGCCGGCCAGGAGCCGCTGCGGGCGCTTGCCGATGCCCTCGCGGACAGGGGCATCGCGGCCCATGTGATCGGCGGGGCCGACGTGGCGGCCGAGCTCGACGCCAAGCGCGCCATCGACCAGGCCGCGCGGCTTGCAGCCGTGCTCTGACACCCGCCGCCCGCGCCGGCGCCCGCCCCGCCGTCTCGGCCGGTTGCGGTCGGGGACACGATCCACCGCAAATCCCAACTATTGTCGGCCCATCTCCCCATTCCTGCCCGATTTGCCGGCGAAACCATCGGCATACCTGGCTGCCGTTGGGGTAAATGAATGGACCGTTTGACCGAGATGGAGGCTTTCGCCACCGTGGTGGACCAGGGCGGATTCACCGACGCGGCAAAGAAGCTCGGCATTTCGAAATCCGCCGTGTCCAAGCATGTCTCCGCGCTGGAAGCCCGGCTGGGCGCCCGCCTGCTCAACCGCACCACACGGCGCGTCAGTCCGACCGAGATCGGGCTGGCCTACTACGACCGCGCCCGCCGCGTGCTGAACGATGCCGGCGAGGCGGACGCGCTCGTCACCTCGATGCAGTCGGCGCCCTCGGGGCTGCTGCGCATCTCGGTGGCGACCGACTTCGGGGTGAACCTGCTGTCGCCGATCCTTGGCGACTTCCTGCGCGAATACCCCGACATCACGGTCAACATGGTGCTGAACAACCGCTACGTCGAGCTGATCTCCGAGGGCTTCGACATGGCGATCCGCGTCGGCGACCTCGAGGATTCGAGCCTGCGCGCCCGCAAGCTCACCGAGACGACAAAGCGCCTGATCGCCGCGCCGAGCTACTTCCAGAAGTACGGCCGGCCGCAGCGGATCGACGATCTCAACGATCACAAGCTGCTGCACTACGCCAACTCCGCCTCCTCCGCGGTCTGGAAGCTGACCGCCCCCTCGGGCGAGAAGCGGCAGGTGCGCACCGCGGGCTGGCTCACGGTGAACGACGGCCAGTCGCTACTCAACGCCGCGATCTCCGGTCTCGGCATCGCCTATCTGCCGAGCTTCCTCTACGCCGACGCGATGCGCGCCGGCCTGGTCGAGGAGGCGATGCCCGACCTGCCGGTCGAGGTGCTCGGGATCTACGCGGTCTATCCGCCGGGACGCTTCACCCAGCCGAAGGTCCGCGCCTTCATCGACTTCCTGGTCGACCGCTTCGCCGACAAGGGGCCGGATTCCTGGTAGGTCATTCGGTCGAGGTCACCACGGCCTCGACCCGCCGGTTGGCGGCGCGTCCCTCCTCGGTCAGGTTCGAGGCGAGCGGCATCAGGAAGCCCACGCCATCGGCCGAGATCCGCGCGGGATCGGCCCCGTGCTCGGCGATCAGCCGCTCGCGCACCGCGCGCGCCCGGGCGCGCGACAGCGCGATGTTGGGCTCGAGCGCGCCCGAGGCATCGGTGTGGCCGACCAGCGTGATCCGCCGCGCCGGATTGGCCGCAAGATAGGCGGCAAGCTCTGCCAGCGAGGCGAAGGGCCCCGCCGAAAGCCGCGAGGATCCGGTCTCGAAGGCAAGGTCGCCGAGCACCGCGCGCCCCGCGGTCTCGAGCTGCACAGCGAGCGACCCGGTGGCCGGGGCGGCCTGGGGCGGGGCGCCTGCCGGCACCCCGCCCGCCGCCGCCGGTGGCGGTGCCGCCCCGCCGGCGTCGGGGTCGGGCGGGGGCACGGGTCCGGCCGGTGCCCTCTCTCCGGCGGCCGGGTCCACATGGGTGATGTGCACGTAGCCCCGCTCGGCCGTGCGGCTCACCACGAGCACCATGCCCTCCGCGCCGGCCGTCCCGGGGCGGAGCGCGGCGAGATAGCGGAAGTCGGCCAGGTTCACGTGCATCTCGGGCTCGGGCAGGAGCCGCAGCCCGTAGCGGAAGTCGAACCCGCCGCAGGCCTCGGTCCAGCATTCGAAGACGATCTCGAAGCCCTCCTGCTCGAGCTGGTCGCGCAGCGGCGCGAGGAGCTGGAGCGTCGTCGCCGAGGTCGGGATCTGCCACGCGGCCATCTCGACCCGGCCCTCGAGCACCAGGGCCGGCAGTCCGCCCTCCCTCCAGGCCCCGCGCGGCACCGCATAGCTGCCCAGCGCCTCGGCCGACTCGGCCGCCCGCATCGCCCCCCGCGGCAATTCCAGCGCCGCGGCCTGCGCGGCGAGGAAGAGCAGGGCCGCCGCCGGAACCGCCCGGATCACCGGTTCATCCCGTGGTATTCGGGGTTCGGCCGCATGCCGGTGGCCGAGGCGACGCGGTTCGTCATGTTGAAGAAGGCCGCGACGGCCGCGATGTCCCAGATGTCGCGGTCGGTGAACCCCGCGTCGCGCAGGCGCTGGCGGTCCTCCTCGCCGATGCGCGAGGGGGCCTCGGTCAGCCGCTCGGCGAAGCCCAGCATGGCGCGTTCCCTGGGCGAGAGCTCGGCCGTGCGCCAGTTCATCACGAGGTGCTCGCCGAGCTCGGGCAGGCCCGAGAGCGCGCGCACGGCCTGGCCATGCGCGACGAGGCAGTAGAAGCAGCGGTTCACCGCCGAGACGACGACCGCGATCATCTCGCGTTCGAGCTTGCTCAGGCCCGAGGGGCCCAGCATCAGGTCGTTGTAGATCGCGCTGAAGGCGTCGAGCTTGGCGATGTCGAAGGCATAGGCCCTGAGCACGTTGGGAACGAGCCCGAGCTTCTGCGCGCAGAGGTCGAAGTAGGCCTGCGTCCTCTCGGGCAGCGGCTCGACCTGCGGCAGGTCGAGCGCCGTGGGCGGGGTCGGGTCGGGCATGGTTGGCTCAGTCCTTCAGCCGATAGTGGTAACTTCCCACGGCCGCCATGCCCAGGGAAGCGTAGAGCGCCCGCGCCGGGCCGTTGGCCTCGGTGACGACGAGGGCGACCGTCTCCGCCCCGTGCGACAGCGCCCAGTTCGCGGCGGCCGCGATCATCGCGCGCCCCGCGCCGCGGCGGCGCCGGCGCGGGGGCACCTCGATCGCGTGGATCATCGCCGTGCCGGCGTGGATCGCCACGAAGGCGGCGCCGGCGGGCGCGTCGTCGGCGCGGGCGATCAGCGCGGTCTTCGGCCCCGGCGCGCGGTGCATGACCGCGACGCGGGCCGGCCCGATGCCACCCTCGGCCCAGAGGTCGCAGGTCATGGCAAGCGGCGGCCAGTGCGGAACGGCGGTCGCCGGCGGCAGCGGCCGGGCGAGCGTCCGGGCCGGGGCGGCGTAAGCGACGACCGGATCCTTCACCCGGTAGCCGGCGCGGCCGAGAAGCGCGTCGAGCGCGGCCTCTCCGGGGCGGACCATCACCAGCGCCGGCTGGCCCAGCGCGGCCTGCGCGGCCTCCATCGCGGCAAGGTCGCCGGGCCCGACCGGCGCCTCGGCCGTGGCGGCCGACACGCGCTGGCCGCCGCCCCGGCCGTCGCGCATGCGCCAGGGGCCCTCGCGGAAGGTGCGCGCGGGCGGCCAGGTGCCCTCGACCGCCGCGAGGAGCTCGCCGGGCGTCATCCGGTGGCGGGAAACAGCGCCGCGAGCCGCGCCATCGCCGCATCGAGCCGCGCCGCGTCGGTGCCGCGGATCACCAGGTTCGTGCCGTGCGCGCCGTTGCGCACGAACGGGTAGGAGCCGAAGGAGAGGTCGGGGAACTGGGCCGCCAGCGCGCCGAAGGCCTCGGCGATCTCGCCCTCGCCACGGTCCACCCGCAGCGACTGCGACAGCAGCGGTGCGCCCCCGGTGAGCGTCGGCAACAGCGAGGCGAGCATCGCCTGGAAGATGTTCGGCACGCCGGCCATGACATGCACGTTCCCCAGGCTGAAGCCGGGCGCCGCCGAGATCGGGTTCTCGATCAGCCTGGCGCCCTCGGGGATGCGCGCCATGCGCTGGCGCGCGGCGTTGAACTCCAGCCCCGCGCGCTCGTAATGCGCCGCGAGGATCGCGCGGGCGTCCTCGCGCACGGCGATCGGCACGCCGAAGGCGTCGGCGATCGCATCGGCGGTGATGTCGTCGTGCGTCGGGCCGATGCCGCCCGAGGTGAACACGTGGTCGTAGGCCGGCCGCAGGGCGTTGACCGCGGCGACGATGGCGCCGTGGTCGTCGCCCACCACCCGCGCCTCCTTCAGGTCGATGCCGTGCCGCGCGAGCTCGCCGGCCAGGAAGTGCAGGTTGGAATCCCGCGTGCGGCCCGAGAGGATCTCGTCGCCGATCACCAGCATCGCGGCGGTGGGGTTGGGCATCGCCGGCGGCCTCCTTGAGCCTTCGCCGCTTGCGGTATAGGGCCGGCGGCATGGAGTTTCCAACCCCCCTCGTCCCCGCGCGACTGGTCCGCCGCCACCGGCGCTTCCTTGCCGACGTGGTGCTTGAGGACGGGCGCGCGGCGGTCGCGCACTGCCCCAATCCCGGCAGCATGATCGGGCTGGCCGAACCCGGGCAGCGGATCTGGCTGATGCCTGCCGGGCCGGGCAAGCGGCTCGCCTGGTCGTGGAAGCTCGTCGAGCTGCCCGGCGGCCACTGGGCCGGCATCGACACCGCGGTGCCGAACCGCGTGGTGGCCGAGGCGCTGCGCGCCCGCGCCGTGCCGCAGCTTGCCGCCTACGGCACGATCCGGGCGGAGGTGGCCTACGGGGCGGCGAGCCGGGTCGATTTCCTGCTCTCCGAGCCGGGGCTGCCCGACGCCTATGTCGAGGTGAAGAACGTCCACCTGCGGCGCGAGGCCGACTGGGCCGAGTTCCCCGACTGTGTGACCACGCGCGGCGCGCGGCACCTGGCCGAGCTGTCGGCGGTCGCGACCGCGGGCGCGCGGGCGGTCCTGCTCTACCTCGTCCAGCGCACCGACTGCGCCCGCTTCCGCCTGGCCGCCGATCTCGACCCGGCCTATGCCGCGGCTGCGGCGGTCGCGCGGGCGGCGGGGGTCGAGATGCTCTGCCACGCCGCCCGCATCGACCCCGGCGGGGTGCGGCTTGCACAGCCGCTCGCGATGGCGTGATTTCGCGCCCGGGTGCAGCGTCCACTCCCGTCTGGCCATCCGCGGCGCGGGCGACTATCTAGGGGGTGGTTCGAGGCCACGGGCGAGGCAGCGTTGGAGGTTCACACGCGCGGCAGGATCACCAAGGAAGGGATCCGCATCCACGAGGATGCGGATTTTGCCGGCATGCGCGCGGCCGGGCAGGTCGCGGCGCGGATCCTCGACGAGGTGATCCCGCTGGTGCAGCCGGGCGTGACCACCGGCGAACTCGACGACTTCGTGCGCGGGCGCGTCGAGGCGCTGGGCGCCCGCTCGGCCACGATCGGCTACAAGGGCTATCAGCACGCCACCTGCATCAGCGTCAATCACGTGGTCTGCCACGGCATCCCCGGGCCGAAGCTCCTGAAGGACGGCGACATCCTGAACATCGACGTGACGGTGATCGTCGATGGCTGGTATGGCGATTCGAGCCGCATGTACGTGGCCGGAACGCCGAACCGCAAGGCCGCGCGGCTGATCGAGGTCACGCACGATGCGCTGATGCGCGGCATCGAGGCCGTGCGCCCCGGCAACACCTTCGGCGACATCGGCCACGCGATCCAGTCCTTCGTCGAGGGGAACCGCATGAGCGTGGTGCGCGACTTCTGCGGCCACGGCCTCGGGCGGGTGTTCCACGCCCCGCCGAACGTGCTGCACTACGGCCGGCCCGGCACCGGCCCGGTGCTGGAGGAGGGCATGTTCTTCACCATCGAGCCGATGGTGAACCTCGGCCGGCCCGAGACCAAGGTCCTCTCCGACGACTGGACGGCGGTGACACGCGACAAGTCGCTCTCGGCGCAGTTCGAGCATTCCGTCGGCGTCACCGCCGATGGCTGCGAGATCTTCACCCTCTCGCCCGCGGGGCGGTTCCACCCGACCTGGGGCTGAGGCCTGCCGCGGACCCCGGGCCTGCGCGCCGCGCGCGTCCGGCCCGCATCAGCGCCGGCCGGACTCCTCGCCTTCCCGGTCCCAGTGCGCCAGCAGGAGCGGCCGGCCGTTGGCGGCCGTGAGCAGGTCTGCGATCAGGACCGGTCCGCGCGGCCGGCGCGGCGGTGGGCCGCCGGCGGCGACGGCGGGTGCGTCGGGCGAGGCGGCGGGGGGCAGGGCGGTGACGAACATGGGGCCGAGCATAGCACTCCGCGCGCCCCCCGTCGCGTCGCTTCGCCCCGGCCGGGGGGTGGCCTGCCGCCTCAGCCGACCCGCTCGAGCAGCGTCACCCAGGTCTCGCCGTAGCGGCGCCGGTCGAGCAGGGCGAAGCCCGGCGGCGGCTCCTGCGGGGCGTTCTCCTCCCAGACGATCGTGGCGCCGGGGGCAAGCCATCCGCCGGCCTCGGCCGAGGCCAGCGCGCGCGCCCCGAGCCCGCGCCCGTAGGGCGGGTCGAGGAAGACCAGCGAGAAGGGCGCGCCGCGATTTACCCCGAGCGCGGTCGCGTCGCGCCGGTAGAGGTCGGTCACCCCCTGGGCCTGCATCAGCTCGATGTTGCGGCGGATCAGGGCGCGGGCCGCGGCGCCGTCCTCGACGAAGGTGACGCGCGCCGCCCCGCGCGACAGCGCCTCGAGCCCAAGCGCGCCGGTGCCCGCGAAGAGGTCGAGCACCCGCGCCCCCGGCACCGGATCGGGGCGCGCGGGGTTGTTCTGGAGAAGGTTGAAGACCGCCTCGCGCACCCGGTCCGAAGTGGGCCGCAGCCGCGCCGCGGGATCGCCCGCGCCGACCTCGGCCAGCCTCAGCCCGCGCCGTGCACCCCCGACGATGCGCAAGGGCGGCTCAGCCCTTCAGCAGCGCCTTGAGGTCGGCTCCGGCATCGGCCACCGCCTCGGGCGCGGGCGAGCGGCCGGCCTCGAGCAGCCGCTTGCCCACCATGTAGGCGCGGGCATCGTTCATCGCATCCACCGCCAGGAACTCCCCGCCCCGATAATACCAGTGCGAGCGCGCCGCGCCGGCATCGCGCACCACCACCCGGTCGTAGCCGGTGTTCAGCCCGGCGATCTGCAGCGCCACGTCGTACTGGTCGGACCAGAACCAGGGCACCGGGGCATAGGGCCTGCCTGCGCCCAGCATGTTCGCCGCCACCGCCTCGGCCATGTCGATCGCGTTCTGCACGCTCTCGAGCCGGATCCGCCCGCCCTTCCACGGGAACGAGGCGCAGTCGCCCGCGGCCCAGACCCCGGCCGCCGAGGTGTGGCCGTAGGCATCCGCGGCAATCCCGTTGTCGCAGGCGATGCCCGCGGCCTCGGCCAGCGCGGTCGCCGGCGTGATCCCGACCCCGACGATCACGAAATCGGCGGCGACGCGGCTGCCGTCGGACAGCTCGGCCCCGGTCACGCGGTCCTCCCCCGTCAGCCGGACGAGGCCGGTTCCCTCGCGGATCGAGACGCCGTGCCGGCTGTGCAGCTCGCGGAACCAGGCCGAGGTCTCGGGGCAGGCCACGCGCTGGAGGATGCGCGGCGCCATCTCGATCAGCGTCGTCTCGAGCCCCTTCTGCGCGGCGACCGCGGCGGCCTCGAGCCCGATGTAGCCGCCGCCCACGATCAGCACCCGCGCCCCCTCGCGGAACCGGGGCCGCATCGCGTCGATGTCGGCCAGCGTGCGCACCGTGAACACGCCCGGCAGGTCGCCGCCGATCGCCGCCGGAAGCCGCCGCGGCACCGAGCCGGTCACCAGGGCGAGCTGGTCCCAGGGCAGGTCCGCGCCGCCGACGGAGAGCCGCTTCGCCGCCGGATCGACGGCCGTCACCGGGGCGCCGAGGCGGAGCGCGATGCCCTGTTCGGCCCAGAACGACTCCGGCCGCAGGTAGAGGCGCTCCTCCTCCATCTCGCCCAGAAGGTATTTCTTCGACAGCGGCGGGCGCTGGTAGGGCGGCACCGGCTCCTCTCCGAAGATCGTGATCTCGCCGTCCCAGCCCAGGGCGCGCAGCTTCGCGGCAAGCGAGGCGCCGGCCTGGCCCGCGCCCACGATGGCGACGTGCGGCATGATTGTCCCCCGTGCTCTGGTCCGTTGCCGGCCGCGAGGCTATATCCCGCCCGGACGGAAACGCAATGCGCGAGGAACGGGACATGACGATTGCCGTGGGCGACAGGCTGCCGGATGCGGAACTGCTGCGGATGGGCGAGAACGGCGCCGAACGGGTGCCGCTTGCCGACCGGCTCAGGGGACGCCGGGTGGTGCTCTTCGGCCTGCCCGGCGCCTACACGGGCACCTGCACCTCGGCCCATGTCCCGAGCTTCATCCGCACCCGGCCGCAGTTCGCGGCGAAGGGGATCGACGAGATCATCTGCGTCGCGGTCAACGATCCCTTCGTGATGAAGGCCTGGGGCGAGGCCACCGGCGCGACGAAGGCCGGTCTCACCATGCTGGCCGATGCCGACGGATCGTTCACGAAGGCGATCGGGATGGACTTCACGAACCCCGCCGTGGGCTTCTTCGGCCGGTCGAAGCGCTACGCCCTCTATGCCGAGGACGGGGTTGTGAAGGTGCTGCACGCCGAGGAGAACCCGGGCGTCTGCGAGACCTCGGGCGGCGAGGCGATGCTGGCGGCGATCTGACCCCCGGCGCGGGTCGGGGTGGGGCGGGCGCGCGGCTCAGTGCAGCGCGTCCATCTTCGCCGCAAGCCGGACATCGAGCGCCGTGAGGCCGCCCGCGTCATGCGTCGTCAGCGTCACCTCCACGGTGCGGTAGACGTTGGTCCACTCCGGGTGGTGGTTCCACTTCTCGGCCCAGAGCGCGACCTTGGCCATCCAGCCGAAGGCATCGACGAAGTTGCCGAAGGTGAAGGTCTTGCGGATCGCGTCGCGGTCTGCGGCAAGCTGCCAGCCGTTGGCGAGCAGCGGGGCGAGCGCCTCGTCGCGCCCGGGTCCGGGCACAAGTCTCTCGGTCATCCTCGGGTCTCCTTCTGCAGGGCCTCGGCCGCGGCGTCGTCGAGCGCGCGGGCGCGGGCAAGGGCCGGCCGGGAGCCGAGCCGGTCGCGGTAGGCGGCGAAGTCCGGAAGCTCGGGGATGGTGCCGAACTGCATGCCCCAGATGACGGCTGATCCGACGTAGACATCGGCCGCCGTGAACCGGGGGCCGGCAACGAAGTCCCGTCCCCCGATCGCGGTGGCGAGCGTCTCGATGGTGCTTGCGTAGTCGCCGTAGCCGAACATGCGCCGCCGTTCGGGGTCGGGGTCCCAGCCCACGGCATGGTTGGTGACGGCCTGCTCCAGCGGCCCGGCGGCAAAGAACATCCAGCGGTAGTAGTCCGCCCGCTCGGCCGGCGCCGGGGCAAGCCCCGCCTCGGGGAAGGCATCGGCAAGATAGGCGCAGATCGCCGCGCATTCGGTCACGACACGGTCGCCGTGGCGCAGGGCGGGCACCTTGCCCATCGGGTTGATCGCCAGATACTCCGGCGCCTTCATGGTCGTGTCGTAGTCGAGGATGACCGTCTCGTAGGGGGCGCCGGTCTCCTCGAGCATCCAGCGCGCGATCCGCCCGCGCGACCAGGGGTTGGTGTAGAGCGTGAGCGTTGCGGTCATTCCCGATCCTACCCGATCGCCAACCGGGCGCCAGCATGCCCGAGGGTCACCCCCTGCGGAAGGGCGCGTAGCCGGCGAGCACCTCGTTCTCCTCCTCGACCGCGCGCCGCTCGGCCTCGAGGAACCGCGCGACCGCGCTGCGGAACCCCGGATCGGCGATCCAGTGCAGCGAATGGCAGGTCACCGGCAGGTAGCCGCGCGCCAGCTTGTGCTCGCCCTGGGCGCCGGCCTCGACGCGGGGCAGGCCATGGGCGATGGCGTGGTCGATCGCCTGATAGTAGCACAGTTCGAAATGCAGGCAGGGGTGATCCTCGATGCAGCCCCAGTAGCGGCCGTAGAGCGCGCCGCGCCCGATGAGGTTGAGCGCCCCGGCAACCGGCCGCCCGTCGCGCACGGCCAGCACCAGCAGGATGTCGTCGGCCATGGTCTCGTGCAGGATGTCGAAGAAGCGCCGGGTCAGGTAGGGCCGGCCCCACTTGCGTGCGCCGGTGTCCTGGTAGAAGGCCCAGAATGCCTCCCAGTGCGCGGGGCGCAGGTCGGCCCCGGTCAGGCGCAGGATCTCGCCGCCGAAGGCGCGCGCGGTCTGGCGCTCCTTGCGGATCGCCTTGCGCTTGCGCGAACTCAGCGTGGCGAGGAAATCCTCGAAGCTGCCGTAGCCGGGATTGGCGAAGTGGAACTGCTGGCTGGTGCGGTGCAGCAGCCCCAGCGCCGTCCCGGCCTCGGCCTCCTCGGCCGTGCAGAAGGTGACATGCACCGAGGAGAGCCGGTTGCGCGCGGCCAGCGCAAGCGCGCCCTCGACCAGGGCGGCGCGCCCCTCGGCCTCGCGGCCCGGCCGGACGAGGAAGCGCCGCCCCGTCACCGGGGTGAAGGGCACCGCGATCTGGAGCTTGGGGTAGTAGCGGCCGCCGGCGCGCTCCCAGGCATGCGCCCAGGCGTGGTCGAAGATGTATTCGCCCTGGCTGTGCCCCTTGGCATAGAGCGGGGCGACGGCGACCGTCTCGGTTCCCTGCCGCAGCACGAGGTGATGCGGCTCCCAGCCGGTGCCGGGCCCGACCGAGCCGCTTTCCTCGAGCGCCGACAGGAAGCGGTGCGTGGTGAAGGGGTCGGCGGGCCGGCCCCCGTCGGCCGCCTCGGGGCAGGCGCAGGCGTCCCATTCCGCCGCCGGGATGTCGGCGATGCGGTCGAGCACCTCCAGCGTCAGGGGAATGTCGTCCATCGGCGCGGCTCCGGGGCCATCGCGGCTCTAGGTGGGGCCGGGGGGCGGGTGGTCAAGGCCGGCGGCTCAGGGGCGCGGGATCGCGGCGGCATAGCCCTCGAAGGTCACGTTGTGGGCGATGCGCCGCGCCGCGGCCTCGGCCTCGGCAGAGCGGATCGTCCAGCAGAGCACTGCCGCGCCGCGGGCCTTGAGCTCGGCCACCCGCGGGCGGCCGAGATCCTTCGCCTCGTGCGAGATGAAGCTTGCGCCCACGCGGTCGTAGTCGGGAATGCCGCGCAGCCGGCGCCGCACCTCGTCCGGGATCCCCTCCCAGTCCTTCGCGTGCCAGGCCGAGGTGGTCAGCCCGCGCGCCACATCCGGCGCGTGCCCGGCGAAGGCCGCGACCGAATGGGGGTTGAACGACATCACCGCGACCGGGCCGCCGTAGCCGGCAAGGTCGGCGGCCACCGCGGCCTCGAGCGCGCCCACGGCCGGGCCCATCGCCCCGTCCTGGTCCTTGATCTCGACCAGCAGCGCGACCCGTCCGGCGACCAGCCGCAGCACCTCGGCCAGCGTCGGGATGCCCTCGCCGTCGCTGCCGCGCAGCGGGATCCGGCCCAGCTCGGCCGCGCCGCGCTGCCGCACCGGGCCGCGTTCCGGGGTCAGCCGGTCGAGCTCGTCGTCGTGGAACACCATCGCGCGGCCGTCGGCGGAAAGCTGCACGTCGCACTCGATCCCGTAGCCGGCGGCGATCGCGGCCGCGAAGGCCGCGCGCGAGTTCTCGGGCCGCCCCGCGGCGCGGTCGTGATAGCCCCGGTGCGCCAGCGGCGGGCCGAGGAAGGCGCGGGGAAGCGGCGTCATGCGACCTCGAAGATCCCCTCGATCTCGACCGCGACGCCGAGCGGCAGCGAGGCCGCCGAGACCGCCGAACGCGCATGCCGGCCCGCGTCGCCGAGGATGGCGACGAGCGTGTCGGAGGCGCCGTTGATCACCTTGGGCTGGTCGGTGAAGTCGGGGGTGGAATTCACGAAGCCGGTCAGCTTCACGACGCGCACGAGCCGCGAGAGATCACCGCTGCAGGCAGCTTTGACCTGCGCCAGAAGCGCCAGCGCGCAGGCCCGCGCAGCGGCGGCCCCCTCCTCGACCGTCATGTCGGCGCCGAGCCTGCCCCGGATCAGGCCGCCCGGCCCCTGGCTGATCTGGCCCGACACGTGCACGAGGTTCCCGCTGCGCACCCAGGGCACGTAGTTCGCCGCCGGCGCGGGCGCGTCGGGAAGCGTCAGCCCGAGCTCTGCGAGGCGTTGGTCGATCGCGGATGTCATCTGTCCCTCCTGTGTCCCTCCTGCCGCGTGGCGGGCGCCGGGCCCGCGCGTCGGGTTCCTCTGTAGCCGGGCGGGCGATGCTGCGGAACCGGGAATCGCGCAACGCGAACGTGATCGGAGGGCGCCTGCCACCTGCGGGCCCCGGCGGCACGCGGGGGGTGTGCTTCGGCGCCGAGTGGTCTAATACGGGGCGAAGCGAACCGCAGCGAGGGCAGCCCTTGCGCCGATCCGATGCCCAGACCCGCGCGCGCGCCCTCGTGACCGGGGCGGTCCTGCTCGTGCTTGCCGCCTGCGGGCCGGCGCCGGTCGCCCGCGGCATCAACGACCCCAACGAGGCGGCGAACCGCGAGGTGCACGCGTTCAACAAGGCGCTCGACCGGACCTTCCTGAGGGGCGGGGCCGAGGGCGTGAAGTCGATCCCGCAACCCCTGCGCACCGCGGTGCGCAACCTCGGGGGCAACCTCGACATGCCGCGGATCGTGCTCAACGACCTGCTCCAGGGCAATGCCGACGACGCGGTCCACAACGGCTTCCGCTTCCTCGTGAACACCACCTTCGGCCTCGGCGGGCTGCTCGACCCCGCGACCGACATGGGGCTCGACATGCGCGCCACCGATTTCGGCGAGACGCTGCACGTCTGGGGCGCGCCCGAGGGCGCCTATGTCGAGCTGCCCGTCCTCGGACCCTCGACCGAGCGCGACACCGCCGGCCTGATCGTCGATCTCGCGCTCAATCCGCTGCGCTTCGTCCTGCCCGCGCGGGAACTGCGTGCGGCCACGGCGCTGCGCTTCGCCGCGCGCCTGAGCGAGCGTGCCGAATTCGGCGCGACCGTCGACTCGCTCCTCTACCAGAGCGCGGACAGCTACGCCCAGGTGCGCCTGCTCTACCTCCAGAACCGCCGGTTCCGGCTTGGCGGGGGGGATGCCGCGGCGGCGGGTGCGGTCGATCCCTACGGCGATCCCGACGCCGATCCCTACGACGACCCTGCGGCCGCCGCGGGCGGCGCCGGTCCGCCCCTGCCGGCCGATCCCGCGCTCGACCCCTTCTACGACCCCTACGAGGATCCGAATGTCCGCTGATCTCTCCCGCCGTTCCGCCCTCGTCGTCCTGACCGGCCTCGGCGCCGCGGCCCTCCTGCCCGGTGGCGCGGCGGCGCTGAGCGACGCGGAGGCCCGCGACCTCGTCGGCCGTGTCGTGGGAGAGATCAACGCGATCATCAACTCCGGGCGGTCCGAGGCGGCGATGATCCGCGAGTTCGAGCGCGTGTTCGCCCGCTACGCGGACGTGCCCGTGATCGCGCGCAGCGTCCTCGGCCCGGCGGCACGGAGCGCCTCGGCAGCCGACCTGCGCGCCTATACCGAGGCGTTCCAGGGCTACATGGCGCGCAAGTACGGCAAGCGCTTCCGCGAGTTCGCCGGAGCGCGGATCGAGGTCACCGGCGCGCAGCGCGTGCGCACCTACTACGAGGTCATCTCCACCGCCCGGCTGCGGGGGCAGGCGCCCTTCGAGGTGCGCTGGCGCGTGTCCGACCGGTCGGGGCGCGACCTGTTCTTCGACCTCATCATCGAGGGCGTGAGCATGCTGGTGACCGAGCGGGCCGAGATCGGGGCCATGCTCGACCGCCGCCGCGGCGATCTCAGGGCGCTGACCGAGGATCTGCGGCGCGCAGGCTAGGCCCTCGGCCGCGGGGGCGGCCGGGGTGCCGGGTCGGCGCCCAGGTCAGCGGAGGAGCTCGTTGAGCACGTCGATCAGGATCCGCTCGGCGACTTCGCCGGCATCGTCGCGCCGCGGGCCGCCGCCGCCGCCGCCGCCCTGCGGCACCCCGCCGTCCCCGTAGAGGACCTGGTCCTCGCGCGCCAGCGGCACCGGCTCGGGGCCGGGGTCCATCGGCAGCGGCCTGGGCGGAAGGCCCTCGTGCACGCGCAGCATGACCTCGCGCCAGATCTCGGCCGGCAGCCCGCCGCCGTTCACGCCGGCAAGCGGCGTGTTGTCGTCATAGCCCATCCAGACGCCCGCCACGTAGTCGGCGGTGAAGCCGATGAACCAGGCGTCGCGCGCCGACTGGGTGGTGCCGGTCTTGCCCGCCGCCTCGCGGTCGGGCAGGCGGGCGCGGGCGCCGGTGCCCTCGGTGATCACCTTGTTCAGCATGTAGACGAGCTTCGCCGCCGCCTCGGGCGAGATCACCTGCTGGCCCACCCCGCCGCCCGGCCCCATCAGGGGCTCGCTCTCGCCCTGCAGGCGCAGTTCCAGGACGCCGTAGGGCGTCACCCGGCGCCCGCCGGCGAGGAAGCCGGCATAGGCCCCGGTCATCTCGAGCAGGCTCGCCTCGGAAGCTCCCAGCGCCACCGCCGCGCCGGGGGCGAGCTCGCCGGTGAGCCCGAAACCCTCGGCCACCTGCTTCACCCGGTCGCGGCCGACCGACTCGGCCACCCTCACGGCCGAGACGTTGAGCGAATTGGCGAGCGCCTCGGTCAGCGTGACCCGCCCGCGGTAGCGGTTGTCGTAGTTGCGCGGCGTCCACGGCGGCGCGCCGGGTTCCCGGATCGTGATCTGCTCGTCGAGGATCGTGTCGAACGGCCCGTAGCCCTGGTCCATCGCCGCGGCGTAGATGAACGGCTTGAACGTCGAGCCGGTCTGGCGCACCGCCTGCGTCGCCCGGTTGAACGACCCCGCCGCCTGCGGTCCGCGCCCGCCCACCATCGCCCGCACCGCCCCGTCGGGCGACATCACCACGATCGCGGCCTGCGCCTTCGACCCCTCGCGCACCCTGGTGGCGAAGATGTCGGCGAGCGCCGATTCGGCCGCGCGCTGGATGCGCTGGTCGAGTGTCGTGCGGATCACCACGTCCTCGGTCGTGTCGCGGGTGAGGAAGTCGGGCCCGGCGTCCATCAGCCAGTCGGCGAAGGAACTGCCCGTCTCGGCGCGCGCCGTGCGGCTGAGGCTCGCGGGGTTCGCGCGCGCCCGCGCGGCCTGTTCCGCGGTGAGGTAGCCCTGCTCCTCCATCAGCCCGATGACCACGCTCGCCCGGTCGCGGGCGCGCTGGAGGTCGCGCGTGGGCGAGTAGTAGGAGGGCGCGACCAGAAGCCCCGCGAGCATGGCGCCCTCGGCCGGGGTGATCTCGGCCGCCGACTTGCCGAAGTAGCGCTGGGAGGCGGCCTCGAAGCCGCGCGTCCCGGCGCCGAGATAGGCGCGGTTGAGGTAGATCGTGAGGATCTCGTCCTTGGTGTAGCGCATCTCCATGCCGATGGCGAAGAGCGCCTCCTTCGCCTTGCGCCACAGCGTCGTCTGCCGGCAGTCGGCCTCGTACTCCGCCTCGCTCTTCCACTGCGCAGGGTCGTATTCCACGCCGAGGCACAGCAGCTTCGCCGTCTGCTGGGTGATCGTCGAGCCGCCGTTGCCCTGGAACGGCCCGCGCCCCTCGCGCAGGTTGATCCGCACCGCGCTGGCGATGCCGCGCGGGCTGACGCCGAAGTGGCGGTAGAACCGACGGTCCTCGGTGGCGATCACGGCATGCACCAGATGCGGCGAGGCCGTGTCGGGGGTGATCGTGCCGCCGAACTGCTCGCCCCGCCAGGCGAAGACGTTGCCATCGCGGTCGAGCATGGTGACCGACCCGCGCGCGCGGCCGTCGACGAGCTGCTCGACCGGCGGAAGCTGCGCGGCGAAGTAGGCCGCGGCGCCGAGCACCGCGAGGCCCCCGAACAGCGCCAGCCGCCAGGTCACCCCCCAGATCAGCCGCGTCACGAAGCCGACGAGGCCGGCGACCAGCCGCAGCAGCGGGTTGCGGGGCCCCTGGCGCTGCCGCCGCCGTCGCGCGGGCTTCGGCGGCGGCGCCGGTTTGGCGGCGCCGCGCGGCGGATAGCGCCGGTCTGCCACAAGGGGAGGTCGCCTTCTGCCGTTTCCGTTCATGCCGGGCCGCTCTGCCTGCCGTCGTGTTCTTTCGGATTGCCGGCCACCATAGCGGAGCCCCGGGGGAATGTGGAGCGCGGAAGTCCCGCCGCCAAGGACCACCGGCGCATTCGTGCTTCGCACAGTTTTTGTGCATTCGTCCAGATTTGTGCAGAAATTGTGCAAGACGCGCCGACCGCCCCCGCGCATCGCGCCGCCATTCCTTGAGTCCGTCGGCGGCCGCACCCTCAGTGCCCGCATGGCAATCCGCGGGACCGCCCGCGACTGGCAAGGGGAAGAACGTGAAACTGATCATAGCAGCGATCAAGCCGTTCAAGCTCGACGACGTGCGCGAGGCGCTCACCGCCATCGGCGTGCGCGGAATGATGGTCACCGAGATCAAGGGGTTCGGCACGCAGTCGGGCCATACCGAGATCTACCGCGGCGCCGAATACGCCGTGAACTTCGTGCCGAAGATGAAGCTCGAGATCGTCGTCAGCTCGGCGATGGCCGACCAGGTGGTGGAGACGATCCAGAGGACGGCGCGCACCGACAAGATCGGCGACGGGAAGATCTTCGTGCTCGACGTGCTCCAGGCGGTGCGGGTGCGCACCGGCGAGACCGGCGAAGACGCGATCTGAGAGGGGACAGGACCATGCAACTGACGAAACATATCGCGCTTGCCGGCGCGCTGGCGCTGATCCCGGCGCTGGGCCTGGCGCAGGAGGCGACCCAGGCCGCCGCCGAGGCCGCCGAGGCGGTCGAGGAGGCCGCGGCGATCATCGAGAAGGGTGACGTCGCCTGGATGATGACGGCCTCGCTGCTCGTGCTCTTCATGATCGTGCCGGGGCTCGCGCTGTTCTACGGCGGCCTCGTGCGCGCCAAGAACATGCTTTCGGTGCTGATGCAGTGCACCGTCGTGGCCTCGATGGTCATGGTGATCTGGGTGCTCTGGGGCTATTCGTTCGCCTTCGGCGGCTCGACCTCGCCCTTCTGGGGGGGCACCGCCAAGCTGTTCCTCGCGGGCGTGACGCCCGACAGCACCGCAGCCACCTTCAGCGACGGCATCGTGCTGCCGGAATACGTCTTCATCGCCTTCCAGATGACCTTCGCGGCGATCACCCCGGCGCTGATCGTCGGCGGCTTCGCCGAGCGCATCAAGTTCTCGGCGGTGCTGCTGTTCAGCGCGCTCTGGGTGACCTTCGTCTACTTCCCCGTCGCGCACATGGTCTGGGACGCCGCCGGGCTGATCTTCAACTGGGGCGCGATCGGCTTCGCGGGCGGCACGGTGGTGCACATCAACGCCGGGGTTGCGGCGCTCGTCGCGGCCATCGTGATCGGGCCGCGGGTCGGCTACGGCAAGGACAACATGGCCCCGCACTCGATGACGCTGACGATGGTCGGCGCGGGCATGCTCTGGGTCGGCTGGTTCGGCTTCAATGCGGGCTCGAACCTCGAGGCGACCTCGGGCGCGACGCTGGCCATGATCAACACCTTCGTGGCCACCGCCGCCGCGGTCCTCGCCTGGTGCCTGATCGAGGCCGTCTCCCGCGGCAAGGCCTCGGGCCTCGGCGCCGCCTCGGGCATCGTGGCGGGCCTCGTCGCGATCCCCCCCGCCTGCGGCACGGTCGGCCCCGTCGGCGCGATCGTGCTGGGCGCGGTGGCCTCGGCGGCCTGCTACTTCTTCTGCTCCACCGTCAAGCACGCCTTCGGCTACGACGACAGCCTCGACGTGTTCGGCATCCACGGCATCGGCGGGATCGTCGGCGCCATCGGCACCGGCATCCTGACGGCGCCGTGGCTCGGCGGCACGGGCGCCGAGGACTTCTCGATCGCCGCCCAGACCTGGATCCAGATCAAGGCCGTCCTCGTCACCATCGCCTGGTGCGGCATCGTCTCGCTCGTGATCCTCTACGTGGTGAAGGCGATCACCGGCCTGAGGGTCAGGGACGAGGAGGAGCGCGAGGGGCTCGACCTCACCTCGCACGGCGAGCGCGCCTACAGCTACTGAGCCGCGCGCGCAGCCAGTCGCGCAACCGGGCCGGCGGTGCACCACCGCCGGCCCCTTGCGTTGCCTACACCCCGGCCTCGGCGATCGCGCGCGCCAGAACCGGCACGGTCGCCGCGTTCAGGCCTGCGATGTTGATGCGCGAATCCCCCACCATGTAGATGCCGTGGTCGGCGCGCATCCGCTCCACCTGCTCGGGGGTGGCGCCGATCCGGCTGAACATGCCGCGATGCGCGGCGATGAAGCCGAACCGGTCCGAGCCCGTCGCCTGCCGCAGCTCGGCGGCGAGCTGCTCGCGCAGGCGCAGCATGGAAAGCCGGGTCGCCTCCAGCTCGGCCTCCCAGTCGGCCCTGAGCGCGGGGTCGGTCAGGATCATGGTCACGAGCCGCGCGCCGTGATCCGGCGGGAACGAGAAGTTCTGCCGGTTGAGGAAGGCGAGGTTGGCCTGCGCGAGCTCCCGCGTCGCCGGGTCGGGGGCAAGGGCCACGAGCAGCCCGGTGCGTTCGCGGTAGATGCCGAAGTTCTTCGAGCAGGAGGCCGCGATCAGAAGCTCCGGCAGCCGCCGGGCGAGAAGCCGCGTCGGCGCGGCATCGGCCTCGAGCCCGTCGCCGAAGCCCTGATAGGCAAGATCGACGAGCGCGGTCGCGCCCCTGCGGGCGAGCAGCTCCGCGATCTCTGCCCACTGCGCGGGGTCGGGGTTGGCCCCCGTGGGGTTGTGGCAGCAGCCGTGCAGCAGCACCACGTCGCCGGGCGCCACCTGCTCGAGGTCGGCCATCATGCCCGCGAAGTCCACCCCGCGCGTGGCCTCGTCGAAGTAGCGGTAGTCGCGCGTCGGCAGGCCGAGGTGGCGCACGATCGAGTTGTGGTTCGGCCAGGTCGGCGCCGAGAGCCAGACGGTGGCGCCGGGCGCGGCCAGGCGGACGAGCTCCAGCGCCTGCCGCACCGCCCCGGTGCCGCCGGGCTGCGCCGCGAAGGCGATCCGGTCGCGCGGCACGGCATCGCCGAGGATCAGGGCCGAGAGCGCTTCGCCGAAGGCGGGGTCGCCGGCAAGCCCGGTGTACGCCTTGGTCGTCTCGGTCTCCCACAGGCGCTTCTCGGCGGCCTTGACGGCGCGCATCACCGGGGTCACGCCCTCCGCGTTGCGGTAGACGCCGACGCCGAGGTCGATCTTGCCGCTCCGCGGGTCGTCGCGGAACATCTGCATCAGCATCAGGATCTTGTCGGCGGGCTGGGGCTTGAGGTTCGTCAGCATCAGTCTGTTCCGGTGGCGACCTTGAGGTCCTTGTAGAGGCCCCATTCGGCCCAGGAGCCGTCATAGAGCGCATGGCGGCGCCCGAGCACCTCGAGCGCGAGCGAGAGGATCGCGGCGGTCACGCCCGAGCCGCAGGTGGTGATGACGGGCTTCGCGGGGTCCACTCCGGCCTCGGCGAAGATGCGGGCCAGTTCGGCCGGCGGCCGCAGCGTGCCGTCGGGGTTGAGCAGCCGGCGGTAGTGCACGTTCCGCGACCCCGGGATGTGGCCGGCGCGCAGGCCGGGGCGCGGCTCGGGCTCGGTGCCGGCGAAGCGCTCGGGCGACCGGGCGTCCACGATCTCCCAGTCGCCGAGCTTCGCGGCGGCGGCGACCTGGGTGACGTCCTTCACCAGGTGGTTCTGCCGGCTGACGGTCATGTGCCGGTCGCGGACGACCGGGGGCAGGTCCTCGACCTCGCGGCCCTCGGCGCGCCATTTCGGGAAGCCGCCGTCCAGCACCGCGACATCGGTCTTGCCCATCAGGCGGAACAGCCACCAGACGCGCGCGGCCGAGAACAGCCCCGCGCCGTCGTAGACCACCACCTGATGCCCGTCGCCCACGCCCATCGCCCGCATCCGCGACACGAACTTCTCGGGCGGCGGCGCCATGTGCGGCAGCTCCGAACGGGCGTCGGAGATCTCGTCGATGTCGAAGAAGCGGGCGCCGGGGATGTGCGCGGCGGCATATTCCGCCTTCGCGTCGCGGCCCATGTCGGGCAGGTACCAGGAGGCGTCGAGGATCCGCAGGTCGGGGTCGCGCAGATGCGCGGCGAGCCAGGCCGTGGAAACCAGCGTCTTGGGGTCGTCGTAGGGCATCGGCGGGTCCTCGCGGGTCGGGCCAGCCTTACGCGCGCTCTGCCCGCGAGGCAAGGCGGCCGGTTGCGCCCGGCCGCGCTTCGGGGCTTGATGGGCGGCACGATCTGGAGGACGGAGCGATGCGGAACGCAGCGGCAATCTGGGATCGGGTCGAGGCGCATGCCCCCGACCTGATCGGCCTGTCCGACCGCGTGTGGGAGACGCCCGAGACGCTCTATGCCGAATTCCGGTCCGCGGCCGAACACGCCGCCATGCTGCGCGCCAAGGGCTTCCGCGTCGCCGAGGGCGTGGCCGGCATCCCCACCGCGGTCATGGGCGAGGCGGGCGAGGGCGGCCCGGTCATCGCCATCCTCGGCGAATACGACGCGCTGCCCGGCCTGTCGCAGGTGGCCGGCATCGCCGAGCCGCGCGAGCTGGTGCCCGGCGGCGCCGGCCACGGCTGCGGCCACAACCTGCTGGGGGCGGCGGCGCTGCTCGCCGCCTGCGCCGTGAAGGACTGGCTCGAGGCCACCGGCACGCCGGGGCGGGTGCGCTACTACGGCTGCCCGGCCGAGGAAGGGGGGGCGGCCAAGACCTTCATGGTCCGCGCGGGTCTCTTCGACGACGTCGCCGCCGCCGTCACCTGGCACCCCAACGACATGACGCGCGTCGGCCCGGCGCTGAGCCTTGCCAACACCCGGATCGACTTCACCTTCGAGGGCCGCGCCAGCCACGCGGCCGTCAGCCCCCATCTCGGCCGGTCGGCGCTCGATGCGGTGGAGCTGATGTCGGTCGGCGTGAACTACCTGCGCGAGCACGTGCCCCAGGACGCGCGCATCCACTACGCCTATCTCGACGCGGGCGGCCGGGCGCCGAACGTGGTCCAGGCGCGCGCCGCGGTGCGCTACTCGATCCGGGCGCTCCGGCTGGCCGACATGCTCGCGCTCGTCGAGCGGGTCAAGGACGTGGCGCGCGGCGCCGCGCTGATGACCGGAACGCGGGTCGCGATGAAGGTGTTCTCGGCGGTGTCGAACATGCTCGGCAACCGCACGATGGACCGGGCGATGCAGGCGGCGATGGAGGAACTCGGCCCCGTGCCGTTCGATGCCGCCGACCGGGCCTTCGCCGCGGCGATCCAGGCGACGCTGGGCGAGGGCGACATCGCCGCCTCCTACCGGATCGTCGGCATGGCGCCGCGCGCCGACACGCCGCTCTGCGACTGGGTGGTGCCGCTCGGCCAGATCGGCGAGGTGATGATCGGCTCGACCGATGTCGCCGACGTGAGCTGGAAGGTGCCGCTCGCCGAGGCGCTGGTTGCGACGCACGCCATCGGCACGCCCGCGCATACCTGGCAGATCACCGCGCAGGGCAAGTCGCCGGCGGCGCACAAGGGAATGGTCCATGCCGCGAAGGTGATGGCGCGGACGGCCGAGCGGCTCCTGGCCGACCCCGCGCTTCTGGCCGAGGCGCGCGCCGAGCACGCGGCGCGTCTGGCCGCCGAACCCTACGTCTGCCCGATGCCCGAGGATGTGACGCCGCCTCTCGTGCCGCGTCCCGAGCCGGCGGCTGCGGCCGGCTGAGCCGCGGCGCGGAACGGCCGGACGGTCAGCCCTGCTTCAGCAGCCGCTGCTTCTGCCGGTTCCAGTCGCGCTTGGCGCTCGTCTCCCGCTTGTCGGCGAGCTTCTTGCCCCTGGCGATGCCGAGCCGCAGCTTCGCCACGCCCCTCTCGTTGAAGTAGAGCCGGAGCGGCACCAGCGTCATGCCCTCGCGCTGGGTCGCCGACCACAGCCGGGCAAGCTCCCGCCGCGAGACGAGAAGCTTGCGCCTGCGCCGTTCCTCGTGGCCCCAGGTCCTGGCCTGGGCGAAGGGGGCGATGTAGCTGTTGATCAGCCACAGCTCGCCGTTCTCGACGCTGGCGTAGCTTTCGGCGATGTTCGCGCCGCCGGCGCGCAGCGACTTGACCTCCGAGCCGAGCAGGACGATCCCCGCCTCGAGGTCGTCCTCGATGGCGTAATCGAACCGTGCGCGGCGGTTCTCCGCGACGAGCTTCGAGTTGGGATCCGACTTCTGCGCCATGACCGGCCCGAGGTAGGCGAGGCGCGCGCCCGTGTCCAGTGTTCAGCCGGCGGTCAAGAGCCGCACCACGAGGTCGCCGGTCTCGCCCTCGATCGCGAGCGCCGCCCGCAGCGACAGCCGGGTCAGCAGGCAGACCGCCTCGTCGGGGGCGGTGTCGAAGCCGGTCACCGCCTCGAGCGCGAGCGCCCTGAGCGGATCGGCCTCGATCGCCGCCATGGCGGCCGCCTGGTAGGCCTCGCCCGCCCGCCGGGTCTCGGCCTCGGTCAGCGGCACGAAGGGCGGGTCGTCGGCCAGTTCCGCGGCGAGGGCCGCGCGCACCAGCGACAGATGCGCCGCGAAGTCGGTCGGCTCCAGCGTGGCGAGGTAGCCGAGCTGGGCGCGCAGCAGCTCCACCGGGTCGAGCGCGCCGCGCGCGGTCGCCGCGCAGAGCGCGTCGCCCATGTGCGTGAGCGCCGCCAGCTCGGTGGCGAGGAAGGTCCGCTGGTCCGCCAGCGGCAGCCGGGCGACGCCGAGCGTGGCCGTCTCGTGCGCCGAGGCGATGCCGAGCGCCCGCGCGATGTCCTCGAGCGCCTGCCGCGAGGCGGCCCCGAAGGTCTCCTGCCGCGCGGCGAAGGCCGCGGCGAATTCCTCGACCGCCGCGTCGTTCGCCACGATCTCGCCGACATGGGCGGCGAAGGCCGGCCGGACCGCCTCGGGCAGGGCCAGCGTGTCGGCCAGCCTGGCATAGGCGGCCGGGTCGTCGAGCGCGCGCAGCGCCGCGCCGACATCGGGGATGGCAAGCAGCAGCTCCTCGGCCAGCGCACCCTCCGCGACCGCCGGGGCCGGAGCCGCGGCGCCGGAAGCATCCTCGGGCGTGGGCGCCCCGCCGGCCTCGGCCGCGGGGTCCCCGGCCGCCGCCTCCTGCGCCACCGCCGGCATCGCCGGAAGCGCGAGCAGGGCGCAGAGGCAGAGGATTCGGGCCTGGTGCATCGGGGCCTCGGGTTGCGGCGGTTCCGCCCGGATGTATCACCGCAGGGCGGCGTGCTGAACCCCGCCGGTTTCGCGGGGCGCACCCCTCCCGGCGGGGCGCGGCGGCCGCTTGACCGCTGCCGCGTCCGCGACTACCGGATCGGGCGGCCGACCCGCCCGCCGGGCGGGCGGACGCGGGGGCGTGCATGCTGCTTCAGATCGCCATCGGCCTGGCCCTGATCGTGCTGACGATCTTCGGGGCGGCGCTCTCCTTCTTCGTGCTGGAGTGGCTCTTCGCCCGGGCGAGGCCCTGGCTCCACCGCGAGCCGCACGGGCCCAAGCAGCTCCTCGTGCTCTGCGTCGCGCTGGTCTGGGGCCTGGGCGTCGTCACGGCGGCCACCTGGGCCTGGGCGCTCGCCTTCTGGGGCCTCGGCATCTTCCCGACGCTGGAGGAGTCGCTCTACTTCGCGCTGACGGTCTTCACCACGCTCGGCTTCGGCGACCTGCTCCTGCCGCAGGAATGGCGGCTGCTGGCGGGGATGTCCTCGGTCAACGGGCTGATCACGATCGGCCTCTTCACCGCATTGCTGATGGACGTGCTGCGCCAGCTCCGCATCGGCCAGGCCGAATGGCGGCAGCGCCGGGGCTGAGGCCGTGCCCTTGCCGGCGCCCGGCCAATCGCTATCATCCCGCCGCCAACCGCTCCCGGCCGCGCCGCCGGGGCGTCGAGAGGAGCCGCGCATGATGCCCGTCCCCGTTCCCGAAACCGAGGTCGTCAGCACCTGGAAGGTGGCCTGCGACGGCGGCGAGGGGGCGCTCGGCCACCCGCGCGTCTGGCTCTCGATCCCCGAGGACCGCGGCTGGGTCGAATGCGGCTACTGCGACAAGCGGTTCGTCCACGAGAGCTTCGCGGGCAAGGTCGGCTGAGGCCCGCCCGCCCCCCGCGGGCGGCGGGCACGGCGCCGGACGGAATGGAAGCCTGCGTGCCTCCGTGGCATCACCCGGAGGCACGCCGACGCGGGAGAGCGCAAGATGACCTTCGGCAAGGGCTGCCACCTGCACCTGATCGACGGCTCGTCCTTCATCTTCCGCGCCTACCACGCGCTGCCGCCGCTCACGCGGAAGTCCGACGGGCTGCCCATCGGCGCGGTCGCAGGGTTTTGCAACATGCTGTTCCGCTACATCGACGGCACCGGTTCGGGCGCGAACGGCGGCGAGGCGACGCATGTCGCGGTCGTGTTCGACAAGGGCGCCCACACCTTCCGCAACGACCTCTACGCGGCCTACAAGGCCAACCGCGAGGAGATGCCCGAGGACCTGCGCCCGCAGATCCCGCTGACCCGCGAGGCGACCCGCGCCTTCAACATCGCCTGCCTCGAGCAGGATGGCTACGAGGCCGACGACATCATCGCCACGCTCGCCTGCCGGGCGCGGGATGCCGGCGGACGCGTCACCATCATCTCCTCCGACAAGGACCTGATGCAGCTCGTCGGAGGCGGCATCGAGATGTTCGACGCCATGAAGAACCGGCGGATCGGCGTCGAGGAGGTCGAGGAGAAGTTCGGCGTCAGGCCCGAGCGCGTGGTCGATGTCCAGGCGCTCGCCGGCGACAGCATCGACAACGTGCCCGGCGCGCCGGGCATCGGCGTCAAGACCGCGGCGCTGCTCATCAACGAGTTCGGCGACCTCGAGACGCTGCTCGCCCGCGCCGGCGAGATCCGCCAGGAGAAGCGCCGCCAGGCCCTGATCGAGCACGCCGACCGGATCCGCCTGTCGAAGAAGCTGGTGAGCCTCGACTGCGACGCGCCGGTGGGCGTGTCGCTCGACGAGCTCGAGGTGAGGCCGCCCGATCCGGCCGTGCTCATGGACTTCCTTGCGCGGATGGAGTTCCGCACGCTGACCAGGCGCGTGGCCGAAAGGCTCGGCATCGAGGCCCCGCCGATCCCCGAGGCGCCGGCGGCCGAGGCCCCGGCGGCCCGGCCGCCCCTTCCCTTCGCGCACGACGCCTACGAATGGATCCGCGATGCCGCCGCGCTCCGGCGCTGGATCGACGAGATCGCCGACAGGGGCTGGGTCGCGATCGACACCGAGACGACCGGGCTCGACGAGATGCGCGCCCGGCTCGTCGGCATCTCGCTCGCGGTCGAGCCGGGGCGGGCCTGCTACATCCCGCTCGGCCACCTCGACGGCGAGGGCGACCTCTTCGGCGCGGCGCGGCGGGCCGAGGGCCAGATGGCCATGGACGAGGCGCTGGCGCTGCTCCGGCCGGTGCTCGAGGACGACGCCGTGCTCAAGATCGGCCAGAACATCAAGTTCGACGCCAAGATCCTTGCGCGCCACGGCATCGCCGTCGGGCCGATCGACGACACGATGCTGATGTCCTACGCGCTCCATTCCGGCCTGCACGGCCACGGGATGGACACGCTCAGCGAGCGCTACCTCGGGCACATCCCGATCCCGATCAAGGACCTGATCGGCAGCGGAAAGGGGCAGAAGACCTTCGACCGCGTGCCGATCGCCGAGGCGGTGCGATATGCCGCCGAGGATGCCGACGTGACGCTCCGGCTCTGGCGCGCCTTCCGGCCCGAGCTGCACCGCGCCCGCGTCACCACCGTCTACGAGACGCTGGAGCGCCCGCTCGTCCCCGTGCTCGCGGCGATGGAGATGGCCGGCATCCGGGTCGACCGCCAGGCGCTCAGCCGCATGTCGGCCGCCTTCGCGCAGAAGATGGCGGCCCTCGAGGAGGAGATCCAGGCGCTCGCGGGCGAGAAGTTCAACATCGCCTCGCCCGCGCAGGTCGGCGAGATCCTGTTCGGCAGGATGGGCCTGCCCGGCGGCACGCGCACCAGGGGCGGCCAGTGGTCCACCCCGGCCGACGTGCTCGAGGACCTCGCCGCCGAGCACGAGTTCCCGGCACGGGTGCTCGACTACCGCCAGCTCGCCAAGCTCAAGTCCACCTATACCGACGCCCTCCAGGAGCACATCCACCCCGAGACCGGGCGCGTGCACACCTCCTACATCCAGTCGGGCGCGGCCACCGGGCGGCTCGCCTCGACCGACCCCAACCTCCAGAACATCCCCGTGCGCACAGAGGAGGGCCGGCGCATCCGCGAGGCCTTCGTCGCCGATCCGGGCAAGCTGCTCGTCAGCCTCGACTACAGCCAGATCGAGCTGAGGATCCTCGCCCACGTCGCCGACATCCCCGCGCTGAAGCAGGCGTTCCGCGAGGGGCTCGACATCCACGCCATGACGGCGAGCCAGATGTTCAACGTGCCGCTCGAGCAGATGACGCCCGAGGTCCGCCGCCGCGCCAAGGCGATCAACTTCGGCGTCATCTACGGCATCTCGGGTTTCGGCCTCGCGCGCAACCTGCGCATCCCGCGCGAGCAGGCGCAGGCCTTCATCGACACCTATTTCGAGCGCTTCCCCGGCATCCGCGACTACATGGACCGCACCGTGGAGTTCGCCCGGCGCGAGGGCTTCGTGCAGACGCTGTTCGGGCGGAAGATCCACACGCCGGAGATCAACGCCAAGGGCCCCACCGCCGGCTTCGCCCGCCGCGCCGCGATCAACGCGCCGATCCAGGGCACGGCCGCCGACATCATCCGCCGCGCCATGATCCGCATGCCCGCGGCGATCGCCGGGCTGCCCGCGAGGATGCTGCTCCAGGTGCACGACGAGCTCCTGTTCGAGGTCGAGGAGGGCGCGGCCGACGAGCTCCAGGAGATCGCCCGCCGGGTGATGGAGGAGGCCGCCGAACCGGCGGTCAGGCTCACCGTCCCGCTCGTCGTCGAGGCCGGGCGCGGCCCGAACTGGGCCGCGGCGCACTGACGGCCCGCACCGGCGAGAGCCCCCCGGTCCTCGAAGGGCGGCTCCGCAGCGGTCCGGGCGCCCGGCCCGCCGCCGGTCGCGCCGCGCCGGACCCGCTCGGGCGCGCCTGCCGCAGCCGGCCCCGTCGCGGCGGGATGCCCTGCGCGGCACCCGCCGCCGGCCTGCCCCGCGCCGGCCTGATCGCCGGCGCCGCCCCCGCGCGACGGCACCCCGATCGCGGGGCGCCGACCGCCCGGCGGTCCCGGTCGCGCCGGGGAGCCGGACCCGGCATGGGCCGCCCCCGGTGGCTCGCCCGTCGGACGTGCCCGCCTCCCGGGCGCGATGCCCCCGCGGGCGAGGCGCGCGCCGCCGCGGCACAGGCGAACGGCATGCCGTCCCCCAGGCGGCGCCGAGCGCCCGGAGATGCCGGCCTCGCCGCGC
>JANZZL010000086.1 GCA_026419405.1 Paracoccaceae bacterium
GTCCGGGCCCCGTCGCGGCGCGACCCGTCCGGCCCGGCTCGGGCGCGCGGCGGGGGCCGTCCCGGCGTCCTCCCCGGCGGGATCGCGGGGGCGCGCGGGCGGCGGCCTCAGCCCCCGAGCACCGCGAAGGCGGCGGCCCGCTCGGGAAAGAGCGCCACGAGGAACAGCCGCGCCACCGCCATCGCCTCGGCCGGGTCGGTGATGCCGCTGGCGAGATAGATCTGCAGCCAGAGCCCGTCGGTCAGCCCCTCGATCCCGGCGGCCAGCGCCCGCGCCTGCCCCGCGTCGCGGCCCAGGTCGCGCAGCAGCGCCGCCACCGCCCTCTCCAGCGCCTCGGAGCGGTGGGTGTCGAAGCGGTCGGCGATCTGGTTGAAGAGCGGCCGCGCGCTGGCCTCGCCCCAGAAGGCGTGCCAGACGATCTGCGCCTCGCGCGAGCAGACCTCGGGCTGGAAGTCGGCGCGCACCATCGCCGCGAGGCGGGCGGCCGGATCCGTGCCGGCCTGGGCGAGCGCGGCGCGCCAGTTGGCCTCGTAGCGCTCGTAGTGGCGTTCGAGCGCGGCGGCCAGCAGCCCCTCCTTGGTCTGGAAGTAGAACACCGCGACGCCCTGGCTCAGCCCCGCCTCGCGCGCAACCGTGGCCAGCGTCGTTCCGGGAAGCCCGTTCCTGACGATCGACCGCAGCGCCGCCTCGATCAGCTGCACGCGCCGCCGCGCCGCGTTCTCGGTGCGCTCCTTGCGCGGCCGCGGCAGCGGCCCCGCCGGGTCCTGGGGCATCCGGGCCTCCTTCTGCCGATCGGCGCGAGAATGATCCTGCCCGGACGCTTGTCAATGGGCGCGATTCGGTCTAATTTGAGTGAGCACTCAAACAAAAAGAGCCTGCCGCCGCCGGGAGCCTCGCCATGAGCCTCGACCTGCCCGAGACCGCGCCCCTCACCCGTCACAGCCCCGAGACGATCCGGGCCTGGGACAACGCCCATTTCCTCCACCCCTGGGAGAGCATGGGCCCCGATCCCGCCGACCGCGTGGTGGCGGCGGCGGGGCGCGGCATCCACATCATCGACGCCGAGGGCCGCCGCCTGATCGACGGGCCCGGCGGCATGTGGAACGTGCAGATCGGCTACGGCCGGCAGGAAATGGCCGAGGCGATCGCCGCCCAGGTGATGAAGCTCGCCTATCACAGCCCCTGGGCCTTCGCCTCCGAGCCCTCGGCGCTGCTCGCCCGGCGGCTGGCCGAGATGGCGCCGGGCGACCTCAACACCGTGTTCTTCACCACCGGCGGGTCCTCGGCGGTCGACTCGGCGCTGCGCTTCGCGCAGTTCTACAACAACCTCCGCGGCCGGCCCGAGAAGAAGCTCTTCCTCGCCCGCGAGCGCGGCTACCACGGCTCGACCTACCTCGCCGCCTCGGTCACCGGCAAGGACCGCTGGCAGAACCCGATGGACACCGAGCGCCGCCTGGTGCGCTTCCTGCCCGACATCGCACCGCACAAGCGCCCGGAGGGCATGACCGAGGCCGAGTGGTGCGACGCGAAGGTCGAGGACCTGGCCCGCGCGATCCGCGTCGAGGGGGCCGAGACCATCGCCGCCTTCATCGCCGAGCCGGTGCTGGCCTCGGGCGGCGTGATCGTGCCCCCCGAGGGCTACATCCGCCGCTGCTGGGAGCTCTGCCGCGCGCACGACATCCTCTACATCTCCGACGAGGTGGTCACCGGCTTCGGCCGGCTCGGGCACTGGTTCGCCTCCGAACCGGTGTTCGGCATCGTCCCCGACATCATCACCTGCGCCAAGGGCCTGACCTCGGGCTACCTGCCGCTCGGCGCGATGATCGTCTCCGACCGGCTGCTGGCCGAGATCTCGGGGGCGGACCGCGAGCAGGTGATGTTCCGCAACGGCTATACCTATTCCGGCCACCCGGTCTGCTGCGCGGCGGCCTTGAAGAACATCGAGATCATCGAGCGCGAGGGGCTGCTCGAACACGTCCGCGCCGTCGCCCCGCATTTCCAGGCGCGCCTGCGCGACCTCGCCCGGCACGAGATCGTCGGCGACACCCGCGGCCTGGGGCTGCTGGGCTGCGTCGAGGGCACCGCCCGGCCCGACCTGCCCGAGGAGAAGCGCTTCCGCATCGACGCCGAGTTCGGCAGGCGCCTCGATGCCGCCTGCGAGGCGCGCGGGCTGATCGTCCGGCCGCTCCTCAACATGTGCGTGTTCTCGCCGCCGCTGATCATCACGCTCTCCGAGATCGACCGGATGTTCGACATCCTCGATGCCGCGATCGCCGAGGTGGGCGCCGAGATGCTCTAGCCCCAAGCTGCAACCAGAGGCGATTTTATCTCTGGATTTCAACAACCTGAGATTGAAAGTGTGGCCCGCCGTCCCGGATTCGCGGGGAAATTCCCGCCGCGGCGCCGAATCCCCTTCGGCCCGTGCCCGAGTGGCGGGCAGAATGGGCCGCCGGGCGCGACCCGGCGCTTGGGGATCGGATCTTGGTGGGGATCGTCCTTCGGGCAGCGGCGCTCGCCCTCGGCCTCGCGGCGGCGGCCGCGATCGCCCCCGCGGCGACACGGGCCGAGGATGCGTCCGCGGCGCGGCCGGGCGCGGCGGTGCCTCACGGCGGCCTGACCGTCGCCGCCGCCGAGCCGCGCTGCCAGGCCGCCGCCTGCCCGCCTCCCGCCGCCCCGGCCGGGCCGGCCGCGCGCTTCGCCATCCATGGTGCGCGCACCGCGGGCACCACGCTCGTCCCCGAACTGCTGCGCGGCTATGCGGAGAGCCTGGGCGGCAGCCTCGAGATCGCCGAGACCGGCGACCCCGCGCGCCGGATCGTGCGGATCCACGGGCCGGACGGCGCCCTGCGCGCCGAGATCGACCTCAGCACGCCCGGCTCGGCCGAAGGGCTGGCCGCGCTGGCCGCAGGCGCGGCCGACATCGCCGTCACCGACCGGCCGATGACCGAGGCCGACCGCGAGACGCTGGCCCGCGCCGGCCTGCCCGACCTGCGCGGCACCCCGGCCGAGGCGCTGCTTGCCACCGATGCCCTCGTCGTCATCACCAATGCCCGGAACCCGGTGCGCGACATCTCCGCCGAGGAGCTCGCGCGGATCTACGCCGGAGAGATCACGAACTGGCGCGCGCTCGGCGGCGGCGACGTGCCGATCGCGGTCAATTCCTACGCCGAGGGCTCGGACGAGCGCGCCCTGTTCCTCGACCGGCTGGTCCGCCCGACCGGTCGCGAGGAGGCGGGGCGGGTGGCGCGCTGGCCGGGCTTTCAGGCGCTGGTCAACGCGGTCATGGCCGACCCCGGCGGCATCGGCTACGTCGGCCGCTGGCTGGCCGCGGCGAACCCGGTGACCATCCTGCCCCTGCGCGAGGTCTGCGGGCTGCACTCCGAACCCAGCGACTTCCGCCTGCGGATCGGCGCCTATCCCCTCGCCCGCGGGGTCTTCGCCTACACCCGCCCCGGCGATCTCCACCCCGAGGCGCGGGCCTTCCTCGACTGGGCGCTGGGCGAGGCCGCGCAGCCCTGGGTCCGGCGGGCCCGCTTCGCCGACCGCAGCCTCGCGCGGATGCGGCTCGAGGACATGGGCCAGGCGCTGATCCACACCGCCGCGGTGGAACCCGACTTCGACGGCGACCAGTTCTCGGCGCTGGCGCGCGAGCTGCGCGGCGCCGACCGGCTGTCGCTGTCGTTCCGCTTCCGCGCCTCGGGCTCGACCCGGCTCGACGACGCCTCGCTGCGCAACGCCGAGGAGCTGGCGCGGCTGATCGAGGCCGACGCCTTCTCCGGCTTCGAGGTCCTGCTGGTCGGCTTCGCCGACTCGGTCGGCCCGCGGGACGAGAACACCCGCCTCGCCCAGGCCCGCGCCAACCGGGTGCGGGAGATCATCGCCCGCGCGCTCGGCCCCGCGGCGCGGGCGCGCACGCCGCTCGTCGCGCTCAGCTTCGGCGAGCTCCTGCCGCTCTCCTGCAACGAGGACGAGTCGGGGCGCGAGCGCAACCGCCGCGTCGAGGTCTGGCTGCGCCTGCCCGGCCCGCGCAACACCCGGCGCTAGGCGGGCGAGACACCCGCCGGGGCGCCGTGCGGCCTGCGCGGAAGGCGGCAGGATCGCGCGCCTGCGCTTCCCCTCGCCGCGAGGTCCCGACGCCCGGTTCCGCCCCGACCCGCGCCTTTGTCCGCGCAGGCGCTCGCTCTCGTCCCTCGCCCCCGGCGCTCGCCCCAGCTCCCGCCCCGGCGCTCGCTCCGGCCCTTGCCACGGCTCGGCTTCCGCCCCCCGGCGCCGGGCGTTCGGGGCGATCTGCCGACTTGGTTAACGGCCGGCACGGGGCCGCCGCGGGGCGGCGCGCGGCCGCGCTTGTCATACGCCCGGTGCACGCCCTGTGCACGCCCTGTGCAGTGGTCTGCCGGGGGGCTGCCGGACGGCGGAGGCATGGTTGACGCAGCGTGCGCCGCGCCTTGCCGGGCCCGCCGGGCGCCCCGATATAGGCCGCATGCTGAAGCTGACGCCGATCCTGCTTGCGATCCTCTACGCGGTGGTCCTCTACCGCTTCTCGGTCTGGCGCACCTCGCGGATGCTCGACGCGCGCTCGACGCTGCTGGCCGATCCGGGGCTGCAGCCGGTGCTCGACCGCCTCGCCGGGGCGCTCGACCTCGAGCGGGTCAGGGTCCACGTCTTCGAGATCGCGGCGGTCAACGGCCTCGCCGCGCCCGACGGGCGGATCTTCCTCACCCGCGGCTTCTACGAGACCTATCGCCGCGGCGAGGTGACGGCGGAGGAACTGGCGAGCGTGATCGCCCACGAGCTCGGGCATGTCGCGCTGGGCCATGCGCGGCGGCGGATGATCGACTTCTCGGGGCAGAACGCGGTCCGGGCGGCGCTGGCGATGCTGCTGTCGCGCTTCCTGCCCGGCCTCGGCATCTGGATCGCCAATCTGCTGACCGCGATGCTGGCCGCCCGCCTCTCGCGCGGCGACGAATACGAGGCCGATGCCTATGCCGCGGCGCTGCTGACCAAGGCGGGGATCGGCACGGGGCCGCAGAAGTCGCTGTTCCGCAAGCTGGAATCGCTGGCCGGGCAGCACGCCGGCGCGATGCCCGCCTGGCTGATGAGCCACCCCCGGACCGCCGAGCGCATCGCCGCGATCGAGGCGCTCGAGGCGCGCTGGGGCACGGCGCTGCCGGCGCCGCGCTGAGGGGCGGCGCAGGCCGGGGGCTCCGCCCCCGGACCCCCGGCGTATTTGGAACAAGAGGAAGGGGCAGGCGGGGCGCGGCCCGGTGGCGGCGGCTTGCCGCCGGCCGGCGCCGGCCGGTGCCGTCGCCGCGGGACGGCCCGCCCCCGGCACGCGCGGAGGAAATGATCTCGCCCCGGGCGATCAGTGGCGGGCCGGCGCCCGCCCCCGGCCGCGCGGGGGACATGCACGCGGTGGCGGCGCGCCGGATCGGGGCAGGCGCCCGACCCCGGCCGCGCGGGGGACATGCGCAGGACCCGCACCCCGCGGCGCTGGCGCTCGCCCGCCCGCGGCACGCGCGGGGCCCTGCGTCATTGCCGGGCGGCGGGCCCGTGCCCCGCCGCGGCACTGCCGGACCGTCGGACCGGCAGGCATCCGGGCGCGGCCCGGAGCGGACACGGTCTGCCGGCACGGCCGCGGCATCGGGCCGCCGGTGCCGGTCGCCCGCCGCGCCGGGCGGCGCCGGCATGCCGGGCGTGCACGGCGGCCCGGCGCGATCGGCTGCGCCCGTCCGGATCGGCGCGCCGCCGGAGGGCGTCGGCGGGTGCCTCGCCCCGATGCGTCCCCGCGCCGCGCGGCGGGCGGCGGGCCGGACCCTCCGCCGCCTCGGGG
>JANZZL010000017.1 GCA_026419405.1 Paracoccaceae bacterium
TCGTGCCTGCGCTGCGGCCCGGGCCGGGAGCGCCCGCCGCAGCCGGGCCGGATGGGCGGGGCCGGAGTCAGTTCCGCGCCACGGGCGCGCCGCCCGGCGCCCCCGGCACCCCAGGTGCGCCAGTCGGCCGGGCGTCGCCCACGATCATGCTGGCAAGCTCGCGGATCAGCTTGCGGCGCATCGTCGGCCCGAAGTCGCGGAAGTCGTCGGCCGTCTCCACGAAGGCGCCCGGCCCCCTGATCACGCGGTTGCGGTAGTAGGCCGTGAGCGCGCCCATCCGGTTGGGGTTGAGCGCGTGGTCGATCGGGAAGTCGGCGCCGATCACCAGCCCGTTGATCGTGACTCCGGCAAGCCGCGGGTCGTTGCGCGCCTCCTCCGGGCGCGGCCAGTCATTGTTCTGCCCGTCACCCGAGATGTCGATCGTCCAGCTCGCGCAGGGCGGGCCCTCGGCGATCAGCCCGGCAGCGAAGATCATCGCCGCGCCGATCCCGGTTGTGGTCTGTTCGGGGGGCGCGGGATTCGCCTCGATCATCCCGGCCACGCGGTCGAGCACCGATTCGTCCGTGACCGCCGTCCAGCCGACCACGATGCGCTGGTAGGTCGCGCCCGACCATTCGAACACCGCAAGCCAGACCGGCGCCTCGGGCCGCAGCAGGAACGCCTGCCGGACCTCGACGTCGCGCAGCGCCCAGGCGAGCCCGTCGGACTGGAGACGGTATTCGCGCGGATCGACCGAGGCCGAGACATCGATCGCGAGCACCAGGCCCTGCCGGCAGGCGACCTGCGCGTCCGCGGGTTCCCCAGCGGCGAGGGCGGCAAGCGGCGCGACCGCGAGGGCGAGGCGCCGCGGCATCGGCTCAGCCCCGGCCGCCGGCCGGGAACGGGCCGCCCGGCTCCGGCCCCGGCAGCCCGCGCCCGCGCCTGCGGCGGATCGCGGGCGGAACATCCGCATCGGTGCGCGCGGGCATGGCGCGGGCGCCGGGGCCGCGGATCACCTCCGCCGCGCGGCGGACCGCGCCGTCGGCCTCCTGCCCGCCGACCGCGGGCCCCTCGAGCACGATCTTGCCGATGTCGTCCCGCGCGCAGACCCGCCCCGGCGCTGGCCCGCCGTTGCTGCGCCCATCCCCTGCGCGGTCGCGCCTGCGCGCCGGACGGGCCGGCGCCGCGCCGATCGCGCTCGGCTCCCGGGGGCCGTGGTTGCCGCCCGGCGCCCCGGCCATTCCGTCGAGACGGGCGCCCCCTCCGACCGGAAGCCGGTCCGGCAGGTGCCGCTGGCGCTGCCGCCCGCCCCGCTCGGACACGGCGGGCCCCGGCGCCAGCCGGCAGGCCTCGGCCGGCGCCGCCGTCGGCCCGAGCGGTGCCGGCACCCTCACCAATGCCCGACCGAGGGCATCGAGGCCCAGGGCTCCCGCGGTGGCAGGGCCTCGCCCATCTGGAGAAGCTCCACCGAGATGTTGTCGGGCGACCGCACGAAGGCCATGCGCCCGTCGCGCGGGGGCCGGTTGATCGTCACGCCGTTGGCCTGAAGGTGCGCGCACATCGCGTAGATGTCCTCGACCGCATAGGCGAGGTGCCCGAAGTGCCGGCTGTCCGACGGCAGGCCCGGGTCGCCGTCCCAGTTGTAGGTGAGCTCCACCGGGCATTCCGGCTGCCCCGGCGGCGCCATGAACACCAGCGTGAAGCGCCCGGCCTCGTTGTCGTAGCGGCGCGTCTCCTCCAGCCCGAGCAGGCGGTAGAAGGCGATCGACTTCTCCAGGTCCAGCACGCGGACCATCGTGTGCAGGTAGCGGATCTTCAAGGCATCCTCCCGTGTCCGGCACGAGAGCCTAGCACGGCCGGCGTGCGCTGCCAGCCCACCGCCATCTGGTGGTTCACGGGTCTAGCGCCCCAATCTATAGTGGGTGTCCGACTCATCCCTGCCGAAGGATGCCGCCATGCCCCTCACCCCCGAGCAGTTCGCCGAGATCGAGGCGCTCCGCGCCGCGCCGCGCCCGACGCTGCGCGCGGTGTCCGAGGGCATGGAGGCCCATCTCTACCGCGCGCACGAGGTGCTCGACCACGGCTTCGTCCGGGTGATCGACTACATGGGCGACGACGCGGCCATCGTGCAGGCCGCGCGCGTCAGCTACGGCGCCGGCACGAAGCATGTCTCGAACGACGAGGGGCTGATCCGCTACCTGATGCGGCACTGGCATTCCACCCCCTTCGAGATGTGCGAGATCAAGCTGCATGTGAAGCTGCCGGTCTTCGTCGCCCGCCAGTGGATCCGCCACCGGACCGCCAACGTGAACGAATACTCCGCGCGCTACTCGATCCTCGACCGGGAGTTCTACATCCCCGCGCCCGAGGCGCTCGCCGCGCAGTCCACCGTGAACAACCAGGGTCGGGGCGCGCTGCTCCAGGGCGAGGAGGCGGCGCGGGTGCTCGAGATCCTGAAGGGCGACGCGGCGCGCTGCTACGACCACTACGAGCAGATGCTCTCGCAGGAGGGCCAGCAGGGCCTGGCGCGGGAACTCGCGCGAATGAACCTGCCGATGAACGTCTACACCCAGTGGTACTGGAAGACCGACCTGCACAACCTCTTCCACTTCCTCAGGCTGCGGGGCGACGTCCACGCGCAGTACGAGATCCGCGTCTATGCCGAGGCGATCGGCCGCATCGTGAAGGACTGGGTGCCGCTCGCCTGGAAGGCGTTCGAGGACTACCGCCTGGGCGGCGTGACGCTCTCCGCGAAGGCGGTGGACTGCCTCAGGCGCCGCCTTGCGGGGCAGGAGGTCACGCAGGAGACCTCGGGCATGAGCAAGGGCGAGTGGCGGGAGTTCGCCGCGGTCTGGGGGGAATAGAGATGCTGATGTCCTTCTGGAACAGCGTGACGGAACCGCAGGCGATCATCGTCTCCACGCTGCTCACGATGATCGCCGGTCTGGTTGCGATCGTCATCGGGTCGCGGTTCTTCCAGGGGAAGGTCGCGACGCTGGAACAGGCCATGGCCACCGCGAGCGGCCAGATCGAGCAGCACATCCGGAATCTGGAGAAGGCTCTGGCAGAGATCGAGGAGCTCGCCATCACCAGCAGCGAGCGGCTTGCCGCGATCAGCGGCAGGGAGGCGAACGGCGAGGCGAACGGCGCGCTGCGGCTCGAGCCCGACAGGCCCGACGGCAAGCGCGGGCCGCTGACGCCGTCGGACAGGCTGCGCGCAGCCTGGGAGACCGTCCGCGATGCGATCGAGGCGCAGGCCTCCGACCGGAGCATCGATCCGAGGCGCCGCGCGAAATACTCCCGGATCGATCGCCGCAACTACGCCGATCTGGTGAAGGCCATGTCGGAGGATGGCGAGATCCGGGGCCCGCGCAACCTGGCCGAGGAGTGGAAGAAGGCCATCGCCCTTCGGTATTCGTTCCGCAACGGGCAGCGGAAACCGACCGACGCGGATGCGGCCGAGATGGAAAGGATCGCAGCCCTGGTCTGAGGGCAGGGGCCGGCCGGGCCGGCGCGCCCTGCCTGCCGGCCCCTCCGCGGCAGGTCGCCGCGGACCCGGTGTCGCGGGAACCGCCCGACGTTCCCCGGCACTTCCTTGAACGAACCGGATGGAGGCACGCATGGAGATCCAGCTCAACACCGCGAACGGGATCCGCACGGGCGAGGCCCTCGAGGCCGCCGTGCGGCAAGAGCTCGAGCACACGCTCGGCCGCTTCGCCGGCCGGCTGACGCGCATCGAGGTGCACCTGAGCGACCAGAACTCGCCCGCCAAGGGCGGGGCCGACGACATCCGCTGCACGCTGGAGGCCCGGCCGGAGGGGCTGCGCCCCGTGGCCGTGAGCCACGATGCGGCCCGGATCGCCGAGGCGCTGCGCGGCGCGGCGCAGAAGCTTGCGCGGGCGCTCGAGGCGGAATTCGGCAAGCTCGACCGTCGCCGCTGAGCGGTCAGCGGCAGAGCCTGCGGATCACGGGAAGGGGCGCGGGTCACGCGAGGGATCACCCGCAGACGGCGCCGTCCCCGCAGACACCCGCCCCACCTCGGGCTCCGCGGGAACAAGCTCCCAATACGCGATCACTCGTTACGCTCGGCAATCAGACTCGGACAAACACGCTCGACCAACACCGCCACTCTACGACGTTCGCGTCTCTGCCACCACGTGGCTTTACGGACAGGTAAGGTTGCCAGAGGGTTCCCAGTCGCCGCCCGCCTCCCCGATTGATGCCTCCTCGTGCACGGCTCGCGGGCCGGGCGCGGGCGGGCCGCCCGGCGCTCGGGCCCCACCCCGTTGCGCGCGGCGCGCGGCCCAAGCGGGGGTGGCTGCCCGGCCGACGGACGACCCCCGGCGCCATCGGCCGGAGATTCGCCCCATCCGTCATCCGCGCGGACCGGCCGCCGGCCGGTTCGGCAGGGCCGGAACGCAAGCGGCCCGCCCGAGGGCGGGCCGCAGCACTGCCGGAAGCGGCCGGCTCAGAGCAGCTTCAGGTCGGCGGCCGAGGACCGCCCGTCACGCCCCGACTGAAGCTCGTAGGAAATCTTCTGGTTGTCGTTCAGGCCCTTGAGGCCCGCCCGCTCGACCGCCGAGATATGGACGAACACGTCCTTCCCGCCGTCGTCCGGGGCGATGAAGCCGTAGCCCTTGGTCGAGTTGAACCATTTCACGGTGCCTGTCGGCATGGTTCCGCGTCTCCTTCTTCGGTTTCCCCCGGGGCGACATGCCACAGGGGGGCGGCCAGGTCTTCCAAGTCATCCGGCGCCTTCGGGAAGGAGGCGGTCGTGAAAGTCTGAGTTCGCGCCGGGAAGGATGGCGCAAACGGGGAAAAATTCAAGGGTTTCGGCGGGCCTCAGCGGAATCGTGCAAGGCCGGCCCGCCGTCCGCCCGGTGCAGGGCGGTGATCGCGCCGCGCGCGAGCAGCAGGGCGATGGTGGGCGCGGGGTCCTGCGCCGGGCCCTGGGCGGCGGCCGCCGCGGCGAGCGTCGCGCCCCGGTCGAGCGCCTCCACGAAGGCGGCGCCGCCGGGCGGCAGCAGGTCCACGTGCGGATCGAAGCCCGGCCGCGTCACCAGCACGTCCTCCGGCCCGGTTCCGGGCATCGGCGCATCCGCCCGGGTGTTGAAGCGCCAGATCCCGAAGAGCGGCGCCGCCGAGCGGATCACGCAGACGGCCGGTGCCAGCGTCACCCTGGCCGCCGCGAGGTCGGCCGGCGCGGGCAGATCGCCCGGGGCGAGCGGCGCGGCGTCGGCGGCGTGGTAGGCCCGGCGCAGCGCGTTCTCCAGCCGCGCGACGTCGGGCAGGTAGCCCAGATGCGCCACCGGCGGGAAGCCCGCAAGGAACTCGGGCATCGCCGCGCCGTAGTCGGCGAGACAGGGGCTCTGCGGCGGATGCGCGCGCAGGAAGACCCCGGCCATGGCCCGGAAGAAGTCGTCGCCGACGATCCGGCGCAGGATCGGGAAGGCGGCCTCGAGCGCCTCGGTCAGCCCGACTGCCACGTTGTTGCGGTAGACCGCGAAGCGGCGGGCCGCAGGGCCGCCGCCGGGTCCGACAAGGCCCGCGGGGACCGCGGCCGCCGGGTCGAGCAGGGCCCGCCGGAACGCCCCCTGACCGGTCATGCCCGCGCCCCCACCAGCACCGCGGCCGCGCGCGCCGCCTCGGCCCGCAGCCCGGGCCAGGCCGGCACGTCGCTGTCCCACTCGATGAGCGTCGGCCTGGGTCCGGCGGCGGCGATGACCTCGCCGTAGAGCGCCCAGACCGGATCGGCCACCGGTGCCGCGTGGCTGTCGATCAGCAGGGCCGCGCCGGTCTCGTCGGCCTCGGCCGCATGGCCGCCGAGGTGGATCTCGCCGACGAGGCCAAGCGGGAAGGCCGCGATGTAGGCGCGCGGATCGGTGCCGAGGTTCGTCGCCGAGACGAAGACGTTGTTGACGTCGAGCAGCAGGCCGCAGCCGGTGCGGTGGGCCAGCTCGGCGAGGAAGTCGGTCTCCGACCAGGTGGACTCGGCGAAGGCAAGGTAGCTCGACGGGTTCTCGAGCAGCATCCGCCGGCCGAGCGCCTCCTGCACCTCGTCGATGTGGCTGGCCACCCGGTCGAGCGTGGCGTCCGTGTAGGGCAGCGGCAGCAGGTCGTTGAGGTAGGCGCCCTCGTGGCTGGACCAGGCCAGATGCTCGGAGAAGCTCGCCGGGTCGAGCCAGCCGGCGAGGCGCCGGAGCCGGGCGAGATGGTCGGCATCAAGCCGCCCCTCGCCGCCGATCGAGAGCCCCACCCCGTGCAGCGAGACCGGAAACCGCTCGGCCAGTGCGCGCAGCTGGGCGAGCGGGCGGCCGCCCGCGCCCATGTAGTTTTCGGCATGGATCTCGACCCATTCCACCGGGCCGGGCGCCTCGAGAATGTCGGAAAAGTGCTGGGGCTTGAAACCGACGCCGACCCCTGCGGGCAGGCGGGTCAGGGCCCGTCCGGGCAGCGCGACATCCGCCGATGCGGGCTTCCCGGTCATGGCGGCGCCCCCGGCCGCGGCCCCGACGTCAGCCGGGCAGGTCGCGGTCGAGCGGCTCGAGCGCGCCGGTGCGGCCGCCCGGCAGTTCCATGGTCAGGCAGGTGCCCGCGGGCACGAGCTTCCATGCGTTGCCCTGATAGTCCACCTTCGACGTGCCGGCGCAGGTGGTGCCGGGCCCCGCGGCGCAGTCGTTCTGCCCGGCAAGGGCGACGCCGTAGCACTTCTCCATCTCCTGGGCGCCGGCCGGCGCGGCGAAGTGGGCGGCGAAGGCGGCGGCGATCGCGCCGGCGGCGGCGAGGGTTGCGCTCGATTGCGACATGGCTCACTCCCCGAGACCTGGGCGGGCGCGCAGCGGTGGGCGCCCCCGCACTGCCTATACCGCACCGGGCGTCGGGCCGCGTCACGAAGCGGTGAGCGCCGTTCCGTGGCGCGGCGGCGTTGCAACCCTGCCACCCCGTCGCCGGGGCGGCCGGCCCTCAGGCCACGAGGTCGGGCGGCGCGGCCTCGGCGGCAAGACGCGCCACGGCATCCTCGAGGGTAAGCGTCTCTGTCGCCGTCTCACCCAGCCTGCGCAGCGAGACGCTGCGTTCGGCGACCTCGCGCTGGCCGATCGCGAGGATCACCGGCACCTTGGCCAGCGAATGTTCCCGCACCTTGTAGTTGATCTTCTCGTTGCGGGTATCCGCCTCGGCGCGCAGCCCACGCGCGACCAGGGCGGCGGTGACCTCGTGCACGAAGGGGTCGGCCTCCGACACGATCGAGGCGACCACGACCTGCCGCGGCGCGAGCCACATCGGCAGCCTGCCGGCATAGTTCTCGATCAGGATGCCGATGAAGCGCTCGAAGCTTCCCAGGATCGCGCGGTGCAGCATGACCGGCCGGTGCTTCTCGCCGTCGGGGCCGACATAGGTCGCGCCCAGCCGTTCGGGCAGCTGGAAATCGGCCTGGAAGGTGCCGCACTGCCATTCCCGCCCGATCGCGTCGGTCAGCTTGAAGTCGAGCTTGGGGCCGTAGAAGGCGCCTTCGCCGGGGTCCACCACGTAGTCGTTCCGGACCGTGAGGATCGCCTTCTCCAGCGCCGCCTCGGCCCTGTCCCACTGCGCGTCGGTGCCGATGCGCACCTCGGGCCGGGTCGAGAGCTTGATGTCGAACTTCGTGAAGCCCATGTCGCGGTAGACGGTCGAGAGCAGGTCGATGAACCGCGCGCATTCGTCGGCGATCTGCTCCTCGGTGCAGAAGATGTGCGCATCGTCCTGGGTGAAGCCGCGCACCCGCATCAGGCCGTGCAGCGCCCCGTGCGCCTCGTAGCGGTGGCACGAGCCGAATTCGGCAAGGCGCAGCGGCAGGTCGCGGTAGCTCTTGATGCCCTGGTTGTAGACCTGCACGTGGCAGGGGCAGTTCATCGGCTTGAGCGCATTGACCCGCTTCTCGTTCGCGTGCTCCTCGTCGATCTCGGTGATGTACATGTTCTCGCGATACTTCTCCCAGTGGCCGGAAGCCTCCCACAGCTTGCGGTCCACCACCTGGGGCGTGCGGATCTCGCGGTAGCCCGCGGCCTTGAGCCGGCGGCGCATGTAGTCCTCGAGCGTGCGGTAGATCGCCCAGCCGTTGGGGTGCCAGAACACCATGCCGGGCGCTTCCTCCTGGAAATGGAACAGCTCCATCTCCTTGCCCAGCCGTCGGTGGTCGCGCCTGGCGGCCTCCTCCAGCATGGTGAGGTAGGCCTTGAGGTCGTCGCGGTTGCGGAAGGCGACGCCGTAGATCCGCTGGAGCATCGGGCGCGAGGAATCGCCGCGCCAGTAGGCGCCCGCCACGTTCATCAGCCGGAAGGCGTCGGCCGGAAGCTGGCCGGTGTTCTGCAGGTGCGGGCCCCGGCACAGATCCTGCCAGTGGCCGTGCCAGTACATGCGGATCGGCTGGCCCTCGGGGATCGCCTCGACCAGCTCGACCTTGTAGGGCTCGTTGTTCGCCCGGTAGTAGGCGATGGCGCGCTCGCGGTCCCAGACCTCGGTCGTCACCGGGTCGCGGCGGGCGATGATCTCGCGCATCCGCTTCTCGATCAGCCCCAGATCCTCGGGGGTGAAGGGCTCGGCGCGGTCGAAGTCGTAGTACCAGCCGTTCTCGATGACCGGGCCGATGGTCACCTTCACCTCGGGCCAGATCTCCTGCACGGCGCGCGCCATGACATGGGCGAGGTCGTGGCGGATCAGCTCCAGCGCCGGGCCCTCGTCCTTCATCGTGTGCAGCACGATCTCGGCATCGGTCTCGATCGGCCAGGCGAGATCCCAGTGCGCGCCGTTCACGCGGGCGGAAATCGCATTCCTCGCCAGCGAGGGGGCGATCGAGGCGGCGACCTCGGCGGGGGTCGTCCCGGCCGGATAGCGCCGCACGCTGCCATCGGGGAAGGTCAGGGAAATCTCGGCCATCGGCCCGGCTCCTCGTCGGTTCGGCGCCCACGGAACGCCCGGTTGCGGGTATGTGGCGGCCGACATGCGCCGGGCGGAGGGGAATGTCAATCGCCCCGCCGCGCCGCGGGGCCGGCGGTTCTCCGCCCCCGCCGGCGCGCCGGGCCCGGCGGCAGGCGGGCCGAGGTTCACTTCCCCCCGCCGCCGCGCTATGGCAGGGCCGGAGGCACAGGATGTCCGGGCCCGAATTCGTCACGACACCGCAGGGGCGGCGCATCGCCCATCACCGCACGCCGGGACGCGGGCCCGGCGTGGTGTTCCTCGGCGGCTTCCGGTCGGACATGGAAGGAACGAAGGCCACGCATCTCGAGGCCTGGGCAAGGGCGAGGGGCCGGGCGTTCCTGCGCTTCGACTACTCGGGGCACGGCCAGTCCTCGGGCGCCTTCGAGGACGGCTGCATCGGCGACTGGCTGGAGGATGCGCGCGCGGCGCTCTCGCTCACCGAGGGCCCGCAGGTCCTCGTCGGCTCGTCGATGGGGGGCTGGATCGCGCTGCTCATCGCGCGGGACTGGCCGCAGAAGGTCGCGGGCCTCGTCACCGTGGCCGCGGCGCCCGACTTCACCGAGGACGGGATGTGGGCCGGTTTCGACGAGGGCCAGCGCCGGGCGCTGCGCGAACGCGGCCGGCTGGAGATTCCCTCCGACTATTCGGATGCACCCTATGTCGTCACGCGCCGGCTGATCGAGGAGGGCCGGCAGCGGCTCGTCCTGCGGTCGCCCCTGACGCTGCCCTGTCCCGCGCGCTTCCTGCAGGGCACCGCCGACGCGGATGTCGCCCCGGCGGTCGCGCTGCGCCTTCTCGACCATGTCGGGGGCGACGACGTTCGGCTGACCCTCGTGAAAGGTGCCGACCACCGCTTCTCGACGCCGGCGTGCCTTGCATTGATCGAACAATCCGTCGAGGAAGTCTCGGCCGCGGTGCCGGGGCGCGCCGAGGGGTGAGGCGCCCCCAGCCGGCATCGCGCCGGAACGGGGCGCGTCTTGTCCATTTCCGACCGGAAGTGGGGTTCTGTGGTCCCTGCGGCAAGTCCGGTCGGCTCTCCAGCGCCCTCGACTTGCGCCATTTTCCTCTGCGGCCGGCCATTGCATATGGGGTTTCGGTCCGGCCTTTTCCGAACAGCGAACGGCCTTCGGAATACCCTCGCTGCGGCGCCGCGCATCCTGCGTTCGGCCCCGTTCGGGCGGCGCCCCGGCCCTGCGGCCCCGGCGCCGCACCTGCCGGAATCCGACATCAACCCGTGCCAAGGGGGAGAGACGTCCGGTGAGGGATCCGCTCGTCCTCCTGCCGGGCATGCTCTGCGACGCCCGCCTCTGGCGCGCGCAGGTCGAGGCGCTGGCCGCCGGCGGCCTCGTCGCCGTGGCGCCCACCCATCTCGGGGGCTCGGTTGGCGAGGTGGCGGTGCAGGTGCTCGCCGCCGCGCCGCGCCGGTTCGCGCTCGCCGGGCACGGCCTCGGCGCGGTCGTGGCGCTCGAGGTCTTGAACCGCGCGCCCGAGCGGGTGACGCGCATCGCGCTGATGGCGGCCGAGGCCCTGGCCGAGACGCCGCAGAGCGCGGCCGCGCGCGAGGCGTGGATCGTTGCGGCCAAGGCGGGCCGGCTCGCCGACGTGGTGCGCGCACTGCCGTCGTGGGCGGCGCTGGCGCCGGGCCCGCAGCGCGCCGCCGTGCAGGCGACGGTCCTCAGCATGGCCGAGGACCTCGGCCCCGAGGTCTTCGTGCGGCAGTCGCGCCTGATGCAGCGCCGCCCCGACCAGCAGCGCGCCCTGCGTCACCTCAAGGTGCCGGCGCTGATCCTTGCCGGCGCGCAGGACACCGCGACGCCGCCCCGCCGGCAGGAGTTCCTCGCCGAGCTGATCTCCTCGGCCGAACGCGTGGTGGTGGAGGGGGCGGGCCACCTTCCCCCGCTCGAGGCGCCCGGGGCCGTCAATGCCGCGCTCGCGCGCTGGCTCGATGCGGCCCCCTAGGCGCTGCGCAGCCGGACCCTGCGCCCGCGCGGGCCGGAATGCGTGTCGATGAAGTTGAGCACCAGCGGGCGGATGTTGTTGCGCCAGCTCTTGCCGGCGAAGATGCCGTAGTGTCCGGCGCCGGGCTCGAGGTGGCTTGCCTTCTTCTCGGCCGGCAGCCCGGTCAGCAGGTCAAGCGCCGCGAGGCACTGGCCGGGGGCCGAGATGTCGTCCTCCTCGCCCTCCACCACCTTCACCGCGACATCGGTGATCTTGCCGATGTCCACGTCATGCCCCGCCACGGTGAACACGTTCCGCGCCACCACCCGCCGCTTGAAGATCCGCTCCACGGTCGAAAGGTAGAACTCGGCCGTCATGTCCATGACCGCGAGGTATTCGTCGTAGAACCGGTTGTGCTTGTCGTGGTCCGAGGCCTCGCCCTTGGCCACCCGCAGGATCTGGTCGAAGAACGCCTTGGCGTGCCGGTCGATGTTCATCGAGATGAACGAGGCGAGCTGCGCGAGGCCGGGATAGACCATGCGCCCCGCGCCCTTGTACTTGAAGCCCACGCGCTGGAGCGCGAGGTGCTCGAGCTGGCCCATCGTCACCCGCCGGCCGAAGTCGGTGACCTCGGTCGGGGCCGCGTCGGGGTCGATCGGGCCGCCGATCAGCGTCAGCGTGCGCGGCTGCGCCTCGGGCTCCAGCTCGGCGAGGTAGGCCGTGGCGGCCAGTGCGAGCGGCGCGGGCTGGCAGACCGCGATCACGTGGATGTCGGGCCCGAGGAACCGCATGAATTCCATCAGGTAGAGCGTGTAGTCCTCGATGTCGAACTTGCCCATCGAGACGGGGATGTCGCGCGCGTTGTGCCAGTCGGTGACGTAGACCTCGCAGTCGGGCAGCAGCGAGGCGACGGTGGAGCGCAGCAGCGTGGCATAGTGGCCCGACATCGGCGCGACGAGCAGCACCCGGCGCGGCTTGGGCGCGCGCTTGGGCACGCGGAACTGGATCAGGTCGCCGAACGGCTTGCAGACGAGGCGTTCGACATGCACGGTCAGGTCGCGCCCGTCCTCGCCGACGACGGTTGTGATCCCCCAGTCGGGCTTGGCCACCATGCGCGCGAAGGACCGCTCCGTCACCTCGCCCCAGGCTGCGAGAAGCTGGAAGCCGGGGTGGGGCGCGAGGCCGGTCTGCGGATAGGATCCCATGGCAAGTGCGGTCGCGCCCAGCCACTGGCTGGTGTTGCGCACGGTCTCCATCCAGTCATAGGCCAGCATGTACCGCATCGGCCCGCCCCTTCCCCGGACCGCGTCCGGAAATCGTCGCTTTGCCCCCCAGCCCGGCGACGTTATGCTGCGCCTGCAAGGTATGATGGAAATCTGAATATGACAACACGGGAGCAGGCTGACGCGACGAAAGTATCGGAAGCCTCCGACCGGCTGACCGCGAATATCGCCAAGGTCGAGGAGCTTTCGCAGCGCCTGATCGCGGCCATCTCGCGCAAGCGGCAGGTCGATCCCGCGCTCCACGGGCCGAGCCACGAGCTGTTCCTCAAGGCGGCCTCGGCCTACTTCGCCGAGATGATGGCGAACCCGTCCCGGATCCTCGAGCACCAGATCGGCTACTGGGGCAAGTCGCTCAAGCACTACATCGAGGCGCAGCAGCAGCTGATGAAGGGCCGGGTCACCCAGCCCCCGCCCGACCGGACGCCGAAGGACCGGCGCTTCTCAAACCCGCTGTGGGAGACGCATCCCTACTTCAACTACATCAAGCAGCAGTATCTGCTGTCGGCCGAGGCGATCCAGAACGCGGTGGCCAGCCTCGAGAACCTCGATCCGAAGGACCGCCAGCGCATCGAGTACTTCTCGCGGCAGATCATCGACATGCTGTCGCCCACCAACTTCCTCGGCACCAACCCCGATGCGCTCGAGAAGGCGGTCCAGACCGAGGGGCAGAGCCTCGTCGACGGGCTCGAGAACCTGGTGCGCGACCTCGAGGCCAACGACGGCGACCTGCTCGTGACGCTGTCGGACCGCGAGGCATTCCGGGTCGGCGGCAACCTTGCCACCACCGAAGGCTCGGTGGTGTTCCGCAACCGCATGTTCGAGCTCATCCAGTATGCGCCGCTGACCGAGACGGTGCACGCGACGCCGGTCGTGATCTTCCCGCCCTGGATCAACAAGTTCTACATCCTCGACCTCAAGCCGCAGAACTCGCTGATCCGCTGGATCGTCGAGCAGGGCTTCACCCTCTTCGTGGTGAGCTGGAAGAACCCCGATCCCTCCTATGCCGACGTGGGCCTCGATACCTACATCGAGGAAGGCTACCTGACCGCGATCGCCGAGGCGAAGCGGATCACCGGCGAGGAGAAGGTGAATGCCGTCGGCTACTGCATCGGGGGCACGACGCTTGCGCTGACGCTCGCGCTGATGCACCGCCGGAAGGACCGCTCGGTGCGTTCCGCCACCTTCTTCACCACGATGACCGACTTCTCCGACCAGGGCGAGATGGCGGTGTTCCTGACCGACGACTTCGTCGACGGGATCGAGCGCGAGGTGGCCGAGAAGGGCATCCTCGAATCCTTCTTCATGAGCCGGACGTTCTCCTTCCTGCGCTCGAACGACCTGATCTACGGCCCGGCGATCCGCAGCTACATGATGGGCGAGCCGCCGCCCGCCTTCGACCTGCTCTTCTGGAACGGCGATTCCACCAACCTTCCGGCACGCATGTGCGTGGAGTATCTGCGCGGCCTCTGCCAGGACAACCGTTTCGCGAAGGGCACGTTCGAGATCCTGGGCGAGACGCTCTCGATCAGGGACGTGCGCGTGCCGCTCTGCGCGGTCGCCTGCGAGACCGACCACATCGCCGCCTGGAAGGCAAGCTACAACGGCATCCGCCAGATGGGCTCGCGCGACAGGACCTTCATCCTCTCGGAATCCGGGCACATCGCCGGCATCGTCAATCCGCCCGCCAAGCGGAAGTATGGCCACTACGTCAACGAGGACTGGCCCGAACTGCCCGAGGACTGGCAGGCCGGCGCGGTGCGCCACGAGGGCTCGTGGTGGCCGCGCTGGGGCGAGTGGCTCGCGCGCCGCTCGGGCGGCCGCGTTCCGGCGCGCGTCCCCGGGGCCGGCGGCGGAGCGATTCTCGCGCCCGCGCCGGGCACCTACGTGGTCGAGAAGCCAGGCGACTGACTTTCCTGCGGAAACTTTTTTGCTGCACCGCAGCGAGAGGGCTTGAAATGCTGCGGCGCAGCGTGTATCTATGCTGCATCCGCAAACGGGCCGTGGAGCGGCCCCGAGACCCCAGACCTCAGGAGTGACCGCAATGGCCGCGAAGACCCAAGACTACACCAAGCTGTTCCAGGACATGATGGCCTCGTTCCCGCTGGACGCCGCCGCCCTCCAGGATGCCTTCCGCACCTCGGCCGCGTTCGGCGAGAAGATGTCGAAGGTGGCGCTGGAAGCCGCCGACAAGTCGACCGAGATCTCGGCGAAGTGGACGAAGTCGACCCTCGCCAAGCTCGGCGAGGTGTCGAAGGCGAAGTCCGAGCCCACCGAGTACACGAAGGCGCTGACCGATTTCGCCTCGGCCCAGGCCGAAGCCGCCGCCGAGACGCTGGCCGCCTTCGCCGAGGTCGCGAAGAAGGTGCAGATGGAAACCGTCGAGCTGATGCTGGCCGCCGGCAAGGACTTCTCGGAAGACGCCTCGGCCGCGATGAAGAAGGCGACCAGCGAGATGACCTCGGCCGCCAAGAAGGTGGCCGCGGCCGCGAAGTAAGGAAGGGGACCCCGCGCCTCCGGCCCTCTCCCAGCCGGCAGGACGCGAACCTTGGGCGGGCCGCGGCCCGCCCCTTTCCCCGTCGGGGCGGGCGTTGGCCCGCCCTTTCCTTTTCTGCGCATGCGGTCTAGGCTTTCTGCGCGGGCAAAGGGGAGGGCACGCGCATGGCCGACAAGACCGGACCGCTTCTCATCAAGCGCTACGCGAGCCGCCGCCTCTACAACACCGAGACCTCCGACTACGTGACGCTCGAGGACATCGCCGCCTTCATCCGTTCCGGCCGCGAGGTCCAGATCGTCGATCTCAAGACCGGCGACGACCTGACCCGGCAGTATCTCCTGCAGATCATCGCCGAGCACGAGAGCCGGGGCGAGAACGTCCTGCCGATCAACGTGCTGACCGATCTGGTGCGCACCTATACCACGCAGGCGCAGTCCTTCGTGCCGCAGTTCCTGGCCTCGTCCTTCGAGATGCTGCGCGAGAGCCAGGCGAAGCTGATGGAGAACCTCGGGGCGATGAACCCGATGAACGCCGTTCCGGGCTTCGAGGCGATGCGCAGGCAGCAGGAGGCGTTCCTCAAGCAGATGATGTCGGGCTGGACGGGGGCGAGCGGTCCCGCGCCCGAGGACGAGGACGACGACGAGGCTCCGGCGGCCACGGCCGACGAGCTCTCGGAGATCCGCCGGCAGGTGGCCGACCTGCAGAGGAAGCTCTCCAAGATCGGCAAGTAGCGGGGCGGCACGCGGCGCCATGCACTGGGTCTATCTGCTCGGCGCCGGCCTGCTCGAGGTCGTCTGGGCCCTGGCGATGAAGCTCTCGCACGGCTTCGAGCGGCCGATGCCGACCGCCGTCATGGTGATCGCCATGATCGGCTCGGTCGTGCTGCTGACCCTCTCCATGCGGCAGCTGCCGCTCGGCACCGCCTATGCGATCTGGACCGGCATCGGCACGCTCGGCGCCTTCGTCCTCGGCATCGTCGTGCTGGGCGAGGCCGCCACCGCGACGCGCCTCGTCGCGGCGGCGCTGATCCTCGCCGGCCTCGTCCTGATGAAGCTCGGGACCGAGGGCTGAGGCTCAGCCCACCTCGGCGAACACCTTCCTGAGCGCCGACTCGAGCTTCTCGAACATCGTGTCGAGCTGCGCCTCGGTGGTGATGAAGGGCGGGCAGAGCACGATCGCCTGCCCCAGCGGCCGGCAGATCAGCCCGTGGTCGGTGCAGGTGTTGGCGATCCGCTCGCTGACCGAGAGCTTGCCGTCGAAGGGCGTCTTGGTCGCCTTGTCCTTCACCGCCTCCAGCGCGCCCATCAGGCCGATGCCGCGCCATTCGCCGATGTTGGGGTGCTCGGCCAGGCGCTTCAGCCCGTCGAGGAAGCGCGGCGCCAGCGCGCGCACGTTGTCGGCCAGACCCTCGTTCATCACCACGTCGATCGCCTTCAGCGCGATCGCGCAGCCGACCGGGTGCCCCGAGGAGGTGAAGCCGTGCGGGAATTCCTCGATCTTCTCGGCAGCCGCCTGCACGCGTTCGGCAAGCTCGGGGCCGAGGATCACCGCCCCCATCGGGAAGAACCCGGCGGTGAGGTTCTTCGAGGAGATGATGGCGTCGGGCATGTAGTCGTAGGTCTGGCAGCCCCAGGTGTTCCCGGTGCGTCCGAAGCCGCAGATCACCTCGTCGGAGATCATCGGGATGCCGTACTTGCGCAGGATCGGCAGCACCGCCTGGAAGTAGCCCTCCGACGGCGGGATCACGCCGCCCGCGCCCATCACCGGCTCGGCGAAGAAGCCGGCGATCGTGTCCGGGCCCTCCTTGATGATCGTGGCCTCAAGCTCGGCCGCGAGCCGGGCGGTGAACTGCGCCTCGGTCTCGCCCTCCTTGCCGTAGCGCCAGTAGTGCGGGCAGGTGAGGTGGATGAACCCCGGCAGCGGCAGGCCGAAGTGGGCGTTGTAGGGCTTGCCGGTCATCGAGGCGGAAACCGCGGTCACGCCGTGGTAGGCGTTCCACCGGGTCAGGATCTTGCGCCGCTGCGGCTTGCCTTCCGAGGCATGCAGGAACCACAGGATCTTGACCATCGTGTCGTTCGCCTCGGAGCCCGAGTTGGTGTAGAACACCTTCCCGCTCTCGAAGGGCGAGACCTCGACGAGCTTCTCCGACAGCATCACCGTCTGGTCCGACTGCCGGCCGAAGAAGGCGTGATAGCCGGGGAAGCGGTCGTACTGCGCCTTGGCCGCCGCGATCAGGCCGGGGTGGTCGAAGCCCGCCACCATGTTCCACAGGCCCGAATTGGCGTCGAAGTATTCGCGCCCGTGCACGTCGTAGACATAGGGACCCTTGCCATGGGTCAGCACGACGGCGCCCCGTTCGTGCACCGAGGGCAGGTCGGTGAAGCCGTAGAGCGAGAAGCGGTCGGCCCGCGACTCCCACGAATTCGGCGCAAAATCGCGCATCTGGTCGGTCCTTCCGGTGTGGATCTGCCGCAGGCTAGCGCGCGCCACGGCCGGCATCAATCCATCGCACCGGGGCTTGCGCCAGGAAACCGGAGCAGGTCGTCATCCAGCCGGAACCACTGCAGCCGCTCGCGCCAGAATACATGGAACTCCGGTTGAAATGACGAAGGGTCGTCCAGGGTCGAGACGTGGAAGTGCATCTCCCCCGGAAACCGGGCGCTCGCATAGGAGACCGGCGCGCCGCAGCGCCGGCAGAATCGTCGCTCCACGTCGGGCGAGGACCGGAACACCCGCGGTTCCGCGCCGGTCCAGTGCCAGTGCCCGTCCGCGACGCCGAAATAGGCCGCCACCGGCGCGCCGGTGGTGCGCCGGCAGCTCTCGCAGTGGCAGTAGCCGCGCCAGAGCACCTGCGCCTCGTCGAAGGCATAGCGCACCGCCCCGCACAGGCAGCGCCCGGTCGCATCCGCCATTCCCGTCTCCGATTGCATGGGCCCCCGCCAGCCCCTAGCCTTCGCCGAAAGCCGGGGGACGCGCAACATGGCCGAGACGGCGCACCGCCTGACCCTCTGGGGGATCGAGGTCTTCGCCGCCGTGGCCGACGAAGGCTCGGTGACCGCGGCCGCCCGCCGGCTCGGCGCCTCGCCCTCGGCGGTCAGCCAGCAGCTCTCGAACCTCGAGGCCGCGCTGGGGGCGGAGCTCGTGGACCGCAGCGCCCGGCCCGCCGCGCTGACGCCCGCCGGGCAGGTGTTCCGGCGGCGGGCCGAGGCGATCCTGAGCGAGGCGGCCCAGGCGCGCGCCGAGCTCGCGCTCGGCAGCCTGTCGCGGTTGACCGAGTTCCGCCTGGGCATGATCGAGGACTTCGATTCAGACGTGACGCCGCGGCTTCTGGCCGAGATGGCCGATGCCCTCGCGGGCTGCCACTTCCTGCTCGAGACCGGGCCCTCGCACCGGCTCCTCGAGGCGCTCGACACCCGCGCGCTCGACGTGGTGGTGGCCGCCGACATGGGAGCCGCCGCCGACTGGATGGAGGTGCACCCGCTGCTCGAGGAACCCTTCGTGGCCGCCGTCCCGAAGGGCGCCAGCCTCGAGGATCCGCATGCGCTGCCGCTCATCCGCTACACGGCGCGGCACCACATGGGCCGCCAGATCGCCGCCCATCTCGCGCGCCAGAACCTGACCCTGTCGCGCCGGTTCGAGCTCGACAGCTACCATGCGATCATGGCGATGGTGGCCGCCGGTGCCGGCTGGACGATCCTGACCCCGCTCGGCGCGCTGCACGCCCACCGCTTCCGCGAGGCGACCGACATCCTGCCGCTGCCCTTCGCGCCGCTGTCGCGGACGATCTCGCTCTCGGCGCGGCGGGGGGTGCTCGGCGACATGCCGGGCCAGACGGCCGCGCGGTTGCGCCGGCTGCTGGGCGAGCTGGTCGTGACCCCGGCGACCGGGCGGCTGCCCTGGCTGGCCGGGAAGCTGCGCGTGCTCTGACCGCGCGGGGAGGGGCGTGCGGGGAGGGGCGTGCGGCCCTCAGGCGGCCTTCGCGCCCTTGACATCCGCCGCCGCCGCGATCAGCGCATCGGCGATCGCATCGGTCTCGGCGCGGGTGAGCCGGGCGGGAAGCCGGCAGTCGCAGGCGCGCATCAGCATGGCGCGGGTCTTCGGCAGGTCCGGCACCGGGCCGAGGAACTGCCAGTTCCAGAAGGCGCGCGCATTGTCCTCGCTCATGCCGAAGACCTGCACTGCGACGCCGCGGGCCTTCGCCGCCGCCTGGAAGGCGCGGGTCTCGTCGTCGCGGAAGCCGATCAGGTTGAACTGGATCGAGTCGGGCGCGCGCTCCTCGCGCGGCAGCGCCTGCGGCACCTGCATGAACCCGGTCGCGTTCAGCCGCGCGGCGACGTGGTCGTGGTTCGCCCGGCCGTCGCGCACCCGCCGCGCGATCTCGGGCAGCTGCGGCCGGATCACCGCGGCCGAGAGGTTCTGCATCCGCATGTTGTAGAGCGGCAGCCGGTTCTGCCAGCGCGCGAAGGGGGCGTGCAGCACCGCATGCTTCTTCCAGTTGTGCTCGTAGGCCCCCGACATGATCACGGCGCGGGCGATCAGGTCGGGGTCGTCGGTGACGAGGATCCCGCCCTCGCCGGCATTGACCAGCTTGTAGGACTGGAACGAGAAGCAGCCCATCCGGCCGATGGTGCCGATGTTGCGCCCGCCCCAGGTGGTGCCGAGCGAATGGGCCGCGTCCTCGATCACCGGCAGGCCGCGCGCCTCCGTCTCGGCCATGATCGCATCCATGTCCGAGGTATGCCCGCGCATGTGGCTGATCAGCACGGCGGCCGCGCCATCGAGCTTGGCGCGGAAGTCGTCGAGGTCGATGCGGTAGTCGGCGCCGACCTCGACCAGCACCGGCGCGCAGTCGGCATGGACCACGGCCGAGGGCACGGCGGCAAAGGTGAAGGCGGGGATCAGCACCTTCGCCCCCCTCGGCAGGCCGAGCGCCTTGAGCGAGAGGAACAGCGCCGCCGAGCAGGACGAGACAGCCAGCGCGAAGCGCGATCCGATCAGCGCGGCGAACTCCTCCTCGAGCCGCGCCACCGGCGCGCCTTCCGAGGTGTAGCGGAAGAGGTCGCCCGAGGCGAGCAGCCGGTCGATCTCGGCCCGCGCGGCCTCGGGGATCGGTTCGGCGTCGTAGACGTTCGGCGCGAGGATGGGCTGCTCGAGAGGCACGGGTTTCGCCTTTCCTGAAGCGTTCATTCAGGAAAGCTGTAGACCATGCGGTTGTGGCAATTCAATGACGCCGTTCCGGCCTCGGCGGTCAGATGCCGAGGCGGTCGCGCAGCGCATACCAGGTCATGGCCAGCACCAGGATCGGCCAGCGCAGGGCCGCACCGCCGGGGAAGGGGGGCGTCGGCAGGCTCGCCATCACGTCGAAGCGCTCCGTCTGGCCGGCGATCGCCTCGGCGAGGATCTTCCCGGCAAGCGTGGCAAGCGCCACGCCGTGCCCGGAATAGCCCGAGGCGGAAAGGATGTTCGGCGCCGGCCGCGCGAAGCAGGGCAGGCGCGTCCTGGTGATCGCCAGCGTGCCGCCCCAGGCATAGTCGATGCGCACGTCGGCCAGGTCGGGGAACACCCGCGCCATCGGCCGGCGCACGGTCGCCGCGATGTCCGGGAAGCGGTAGCCGTAGCTCTCGCCGCCCCCGAACAGCAGCCGGCCGTCGGGCGAGAGGCGGAAGTAGTTCACCACGAACTTCGAATCCGCCACCGCGACGCCCTTGCGGATCAGCGTTCCGGCGCGCGGCCCGAGCGGCTCGGTCGCCACGATGAAGTTGTTGATCGGCATGACGCGCGCCGCGACATGGCGGTTGAGCCCGCCGAGATAGCCGTTGCCCGCCAGCACCAGGTGGCGGGCATGGACCGCGCCCTGCCCGGTGCGGGCCACGACCTCCGGCCCCTCGGCGACATGGTGGACCTCGCTTCCCTCGTAGATGCGCACCCCCGCCTTGCGGGCGGCGGAGGCAAGGCCCAGGGCATAGGCCAGCGGGTGGATGTGCGCCGCGCCCCAGTCCACCGCGCCGCCGCGGTAGACCGGGCTGTCGACCAGCGCCCGCATCCCCGCGCGGTCGAGCGGCTCGACCCGGCCGTAGCCGTAGTCGCGCGCGAGCTTCTCGGCCAGCGCATGCGCATGGCGCACCTCGCGGTCGTGCCACATCGCATGCGCCACGCCGGGGGTCCAGTTCGCCGGGATGCCGTGGTGATCGATCAGCTGGCGGACCAGCGCCTTGGCCTCCTCGCCGAAGTCCCACAGCCGACGTGCCATCTCGCGGCCGAAGCGGCGCTCGAGCTCGTCCACCTCCAGCCGCTGGCCCGAGCCGACCTGCCCGCCGTTGCGCCCCGAGGCGCCGAAGCCGACGCGCTGCGCCTCGAGCAGCGCCACGTCGTAGCCTCGCCCGGCCAGATGCAGCGCGGCCGACAGGCCCGTGTAGCCGCCGCCCACCACGCAGACATCCGCGCGGGTCTCGCCGCGCAGCGGCGGCAGCGGGGCCGGCAGCTCGACGGTCGCGGCATACCACGAGGGCGGGTAGGCGCCGGGCCGGTCGTTGGCGTGCAGCAGGTTCATACGTTCAACAGCAGGTGCTCGCGCTCCCAGGGGCTGATCACCTGCAGGAACTCCTTGTTCTCCAGCGTCTTGACCGCCGTGTAGACGCGGCAGAAGTCCTCGCCGAGCACCTTGCGCATCTCGGCCGCCTCGCCGAGGTTCCACAGCGCGTCGGCCAGCGAGTTCGGGATGTCCTCGGGCCGGTTGTAGGCATCGCCCGTGAACTCCTCGCGCGGCAGCCTGCGCTCCTTCAGCCCGAGGTAGCCGCAGGCCAGCGAGGCGGCGATGGCCAGGTAGGGGTTCACGTCCATGCCCGCCAGGCGGTTCTCGACCCGCCGCGCCTCGGGGCCCGAGATCGGCACGCGCAGGCCCGTGGTCCGGTTGTCGCGGCCCCATTCGAGGTTGATCGGCGCGGCGAAGTCCCGCACGTAGCGTCGGTAGCTGTTCACGTAGGGCGCAAGCAGCGCGATCACGTCGGGCAGGTGGTTCTGCATCCCGGCGATGAAGTGCAGGAAGGCCTCGCTCTCGCTGCCGTCGGGGTTCGAGAAGATGTTGCGCCCGGTCTTGATCGACATCACCGAATGGTGGATGTGCATGGCGCTGCCCGGCTCGTCCTGGATCGGCTTGGCCATGAAGGTCGCGAAGCAGTCGTGGCGCAGCGCCGCCTCGCGGATCATCCGCTTGAAGTAGAAGATCTCGTCGGCGAGCCGCACCGGGTCGCCGTGGCGCAGGTTCAGCTCGATCTGCCCGGCCCCGCCCTCCTGGAGGATGCCGTCAATCTCGAAGCCCTGCGCCTCGGCGAAGTCGTAGATGTCGTCGATCACGGGGCCGTATTCGTCGACCGCGCTCATCGAATAGGCCTGACGGGCCGCGGCGCGGCGGCCCGAGCGGCCCATCGGCGGCTCGACCGGCTGGTTGGGGTCGATGTTGCGGGCGACGAGGAAGAACTCCATCTCCGGCGCGACCACCGGCTCCCAGCCCTCCGCGTTGTAGAGCGCGACCACGCGCTTGAGCACGTTGCGCGGGGCGACGCTGACCGGCTCGCCGTTCTGGTCGAGGATGTCGTGGATGACCTGAAGCGTGAGGTCCGCCGTCCAGGGCGCCGCGGTGGCCGTGGACCAGTCGGGCACGCAGATCATGTCGGGCTCGGTGAAGGCGATGTCGCCGTCCTCGGCCCAGTCGCCGGTGATGGTCTGCAGGAAGATCGAGTTCGGCAGGTAGAAATGCGTCTGCCGGGCGAACTTCGAGGCGGGCATCGCCTTGCCCCGCGCGATCCCCGAAAGGTCGGCGACGATGCATTCCACCTCGTCGAGGCGCCGGCCGTTCAGCCACTGCCGCGTGGGCGCCGGAAGCTTTTCGGTCCAGTCGGACATGGGTCTGCCTTATGCGGTCCGCGCGCGCGGCTTGCGGAAGAAGTCGCCGATCTGGCGGGCCATCGCGGCCTGATCGACCGGCAGGGCCAGGGCGGCCTCCGCCTCGGCGAGCAGCCGGTCGGGCACCACCCCCTTGCCGCGGGCGAGGATGAGGTTGGCGAGGAACTCGTTGTCGAACTCGGGATGCGCCTGCACCGTGAAGGCGCGGTCGCCGTAGAGCAGGGCGGCGTTCTCGCAGAAGGGCGAGCTGCCGACGACCTCCGCCTCGGGCGGCTTCTCCACCACCTGGTCCTGATGCCAGGCGTTCAGCGTCATCTCGCCGCCGTTCATCCGGTAGCGGGTCGGGCCGACCGACCAGCCGCCCTTGAACTTCTCGACCTTGCCGCCCAGAGCCTGCGCGATGATCTGGTGGCCGAAGCAGATGCCTACCATCGGCACGCCCTCGGCATAGGCCTTGCGGATGAACTCCTCGAGCGGCTTGATGAAGGGATGGTCCTCGTAGGCGCCGTGGCGCGACCCGGTCAGCAGCCAGCCGTCGGCGTCGTGGACGCTTTCGGGAAAGTCCATGTCCACCACCGACCAGACCCGGAAGGTGAAGCCCTGCCCCGCGAGAAGCCGCTGGAACATGTCGCCGTAATCGCCGGTGCGCCCGATGAGCGCGTCGGGCGCGTGTCCGGTCTGCAGGATGCCGATCCGCATGGAATGCTCGTTGGTGTTTGGCCGAAGGTATAGGCGGGCCCGGCGGCCGGCAAGGGGGGCGCGGAGGGCCGCACCGGCGCGGCCGGCGGGGTGCCGGGGCCGGCGCCTCAGGCGCCGAGCGGGCCGGGCCGGCGCTCCTCCGAGAGCAGGACGTTGGCCTCCAGCTGTCCCACGCCGGGCAGGGTCATGATCCGCCGGCGCAGCACCCGCTCGAAGTCGGGCAGGTCGCGCGCCACCACCCGCAGCCGGTAGTCGTAGAGCCCCAGCACGTGCTGCACCGTCTGCACCTCGGGAATCGCCGTCACGGCGCGCTCGAAGTCCTCGAGGCTGACACGGCCCTTGGCGGCGAGCTTGACGCCGAGGAACACGGTGACGCCGAAGCCCAGCGCCTCGCGGTCGAGGACGAGGCGGCGGCCCTTGAGGATGCCCGCCTCCTCGAGCCTGCGGAGGCGCCGCCAGGCGGCGGGCTGCGAAAGCCCGAACCGGCGGCCGAGCGCGCTGGCGCTCTGGGTCGCGTCCTCGGCGAGCGCCCGCAGCAGCCGGCGGTCGATGTCGTCGAGGTCGGTCACAGCGGCAGCGCCTCGTCGGACTTGACCTCGGCCACATGCATCAGCGCCTCGATGTCGGCGATGTGCGGCAGGGTCAGGATGCGGCTGCGGTAGACCTCCTGGTAATGCGCCATGTCCCGGGCGATCACGTTGAGCCGCACGTCCACCCGGCCGAGGAAGGTCTGGATCTCGATCACCTCCGGCACCGCCCGTGCGGCGGCGAGGAACTCGTCGAAGGCGCGGGGGTTCGCCTTGTCGAGGGTGAAGCGCAGGCTCACCTCCACCGCCCAGCCGAGCGCGCGCCAGTCGATCCGCGCCTGCGCGCCACGGATGATCCCGCGTTCCCTGAGCCGCTCCAGCCGCCGCCAGGCGGTGGCGGGCGTCACGCCGGCGCGGGCGGCAAGCTCGGCCGGGCGCATCGCGGGGTCGCTCTGGAGGTGGCGGAGCAGCCGGCGGTCGATGTCGTCGAGCATGAATCTTCCCCGTTCCGGCCGGATCGCGAATGAATTTTTGCAGAAGCGGACGGAAACGTCAAACCATGCACGGCAAGCCCGCGCGGTCCGCGTATCCTGCGGCCGTCAACAGCAACGGGAGCGCGAAGCATGCGCGTCTATTACGACCGCGATTGCGACATCAACCTGATCAAGGACCGCAAGGTGGCGATCCTCGGCTACGGCAGCCAGGGTCATGCCCATGCGCTGAACCTGCGCGACAGCGGGGCCAAGAACCTCGTCGTGGCGCTGCGGCCCGGCTCGCCCTCGGCGAGGAAGGCCGAGGCCGAGGGGCTGAAGGTGATGGAGATCGCCGAGGCGGCGAAATGGGCCGACCTCATCATGTTCACCATGCCCGACGAGCTTCAGGCCGACACCTACCGCCGCTATGTGCACGACAACCTGCGCGAGGGCGCGGCGATCGCCTTCGCGCACGGGCTCAACGTGCACTTCGGGCTGATCGAGCCGAAGAAGGGCGTCGATGTCGTGATGATGGCGCCGAAGGGCCCCGGCCACACCGTGCGGGGCGAGTTCGTCAAGGGCGGCGGCGTGCCCTGCCTGGTCGCGGTCCACAACGATGCCTCCGGCAAGGCGCTGGAACTGGCGCTGAGCTACTGCTCGGCGATCGGCGGCGGCCGCTCGGGGATCATCGAGACCACCTTCCGGGAGGAATGCGAGACCGACCTCTTCGGCGAACAGGCGGTGCTCTGCGGCGGCCTCGTCGAGCTGATCCGCATGGGCTTCGAGACCCTGGTCGAGGCCGGCTACGCCCCCGAGATGGCCTATTTCGAGTGCCTGCACGAGGTGAAGCTGATCGTGGACCTGATCTACGAGGGCGGCATCGCCAACATGAACTACTCGATCTCGAACACGGCCGAGTACGGTGAGTATGTCTCGGGCCCGCGGATCCTGCCTTACGAGGAGACCAAGGCGCGGATGAAGGCGGTGCTGAAGGACATCCAGTCGGGCGCCTTCGTTCGCAACTGGATGACCGAATGCGCCGTCGGCCAGCCCTTCTTCAAGGCCACGCGGCGCAACAACGACGCCCACCAGATCGAGCAGGTGGGCGAGAAGCTGCGCGCCATGATGCCCTGGATCACCAGGGGCCGGATGGTGGACCGCGCGCGGAACTGAGGCCGGCGGACCCGCCCGGGGGGCGGCCCGGCAGGCCCGCCGCGGGCCCCCCGGAGGCCGGTGCACAGGGCGTGCACAACCCGTGCACAGCCCGTGCACCGGATCAGCCGCGGCGGCCCCTTTCCTTTCGCCCCGGCCTGGCCGAGAGTGCCGGCGCGGAGCTGCGGGGAGGGGCCGGCATGGGCGACAGGCTGAAGGGCAAGGTCGCGATCGTCTCGGGCGGCGCGACCGGCATGGGCGGGGCGGCCTCGAGCCTGTTCGCCGCCGAGGGCGCCAAGGTCGCCATCGTCGACGTGAACGGCGCCGCCGCCGAGGCGCGCGCGGCGGCGATCCGCGCGGCGGGGGGCACCGCGCTCGCCCTGACCGCCGATGTCTCGGACGCCGCCGAGGTCGCGGCGGCGGTGGCGGCGGCCGAGGCCGCGCACGGGCCGGCGACCGTGCTCTTCAACCATGCCGGCACGATCGTCATCAAGCCCTTCCTCGAGACCACCGAGGAGGAGTGGGACCGGCTGCACGACGTGAACGTGAAGTCGATGTTCCTGATGACGAAGGCCGTGCTGCCGGGGATGATCGCCGCGGGCGGGGGGTCGATCGTCTGCACCTCGTCGATCTCGGCGGTCGCCGCGACGCCGATGGAGGTGCTCTACGGCACCACCAAGGGCGCCTGCCACATGTTCGCCCGCGCCATCGCGGTGGAGTTCCGCGACCGCGGCATCCGCTGCAACGCCGTCTGTCCGGGCTTCGTGCGCACACCGCACGGGCTGCGGGAGGTGGCCGAGCTCCAGCGGCTCGGCGTCGATGTCTCGGAAGCCGCGCTCGCCGCCCAGCAGGGCCGGATCGCCGAGCCCGAGGAGGTGGCGCGTGCCGCGCTCTTCCTCGCCTCGGACGAGGCAAGCTTCATCAGCGGCACGCATCTCTTCGTGGACAACACCTTCACCGCCGTCTGACCGCGCCGGCAGCGGCGGGGGGCTGCGGGCGGATCCGCCCGCGGGCGGTCAGGCCGCCGCCTCGACGGCCGCCACGATGCCCTCGACCACCTCGGCGAGCAGCCCCTCGTCCTCGCATTCGGCCATCACGCGGATCAGCGGTTCGGTGCCCGACTTGCGGATCAGGAGCCGGCCGCGCCCGTTGAGGCGCGCCTCGGCCTCGGCGATGACGCTGGCGACGGCGGGGGCCTCGAGCGGCTCCTTGCCGGCCTCGAAGCGCACGTTCCTGAGAAGCTGCGGCACCCGCTCGAAGCTTTCCACCAGGTCCGAGGCGGGCTTTCCGGTCTCGACCATCGCGGCGAGGAACTGCAGCGAGGCGATGAGCCCGTCGCCGGTGGTGGCGTAGTCGGTCATCACGATGTGGCCCGACTGCTCGCCGCCGAGGTTCCAGCCGCCCTCGCGCATCCGCTCCACCACGTAGCGGTCGCCGACGGGGGCGCGTTCCAGCCGGAGCCCGCGCGACTGGAGGAAGCGCTCGAGCCCGAGGTTCGACATGACCGAGGCGACGAGCGTGCCGTCCTTGAGCCGCCCCTCCTCGGCCCAGCGCGCGGCGAAGAGCGCCATGATCTGGTCGCCGTCGGCCACGGTGCCGGTCTCGTCGATCAGCATCACCCGGTCGGCGTCGCCGTCGAGCGAGATGCCGAGGTCGGCCCGGTGCGCGATCACCGTCTCGACACAGGCGCGCGTGTCGGTCGAGCCGCAGCCCTGGTTGATGTTGTGCCCGTCGGGCGAGACGCCGACGGGGATCACCTCGGCGCCGAGCTCCCACAGCACCTCGGGCGCGGCGCGGTAGGCGGCGCCGTGGGCGCAGTCGACCACGATCCTGAGGCCCTTGAGGCTGAGCCCCTTGGGGAAGGTGGTCTTGGCGTATTCCTGGTAGCGGCCGCGGCCGTCCTCGATGCGCCTGGCGCGGCCGATGTTCTCCGGCCGGGCGGGCTCGATCTGGCCCGCGACGATCGCCTCGATCTCGGCCTCGGCCTCGTCGGAGAGCTTGAAGCCGTCGGGGCCGAAGAACTTGATGCCGTTGTCGGCCGCGGGATTGTGCGAGGCCGAGATCATGATGCCGAGGTCGGCGCGCATCGACCGGGTGAGGAAGCCGACCGCCGGCGTCGGCACCGGGCCGAGCAGCAGCACGTTCATGCCGGTGGAGGTGAGCCCGGCGGTCAGCGCGGTCTCGATCATGTAGCCCGACAGGCGGGTATCCTTGCCGATCACCACGCGGTGGCCGTTCGAGCCGTCGGTGCGGAAGTAGCGCCCGGCGGCCGCGCCGAGGCGCAGCGCCATCTCGGCCGTCATCGGGTGACTGTTCGCGCGGCCGCGGACGCCATCGGTGCCGAAGAGCTTGCGGGTCATCGCTTCCTTCCCTGGTGGCTGCCGGCCCGCCGCGCGGGCGGACCGGGCGTTTCCGTTCTAGCGGCGACCGGCCCGGCGCGGAAGGCCCCCGGCCGCCGGCGCCGCGCCGGTCAGCGGGAACTGAGCCGCAGCGGCTGGCGGTAGAAGAGGTGCGACCCGATCCGCGCCGTGCGGTCGAAGCGCCGCGCCCAGGCGGGGCGCACCCCGGCGGAGTGGAAGTGCGTCGCGCCCTCGGTGAGGCTGCGCGGCGCGCCGTCGAGCATGGCGCGGGCGATCTTGCCGGCCCGCACGAAGGCGGCGCGCTCGGCGATGCGGTCGGACCGGCCGTCGCAGGTGTAGCTGAACTGGCAGCCGTTGCGCCCGCCCTGGTGGACCACGCCGCAGACGGTGCCGGGGAAGCCCGCCGTGTCGCGGCGGTTGAGGATCACCTCGGCCACGGCCACCTGGCCCGCGACGCTCTCGCCGCGCGCCTCGAAGTAGAGCGCCTCGGCGAGGCAGCGCCATTCCGCATCGCCGGTGGCGGGGGGCTGGCGGTCGAGCCAGGCGGCGTCGATGCGGATCGCTCCGGGGCGGCCCGAGGCGCGGCGGGGCCCGGCCGACACGAGCGCCGCGCCGCCGATCCGCCCGACGGCAGCGGCTCCGGTCGCCGCCGAGGCGGCCGGCCCGGCCTCGGGGCCGGTGGAGAGGCTGAGGGTCTCGCGGGCCGCGGCCGGCACTGCCGACAGGGCGAGGGCCAGAAGCCCCGCGGCCAGAAGTCTCGTGTCGGGCATTGGAGTTGTCCGTGCTCGTTGTTCTTTTCCGTGCCGCGGCGGCCGGGTCACTCCCGCCCCGGACGCCGCCCGAGCCCAACTAGGCACGCGGCGGCCGGTGTTCCATCAAGTGGCGGGAGTTGCGCGATTTTCGGCGGCAACTTGCCGAAACGGGGCGCCGCGGCGGGTGGCGATCTGCCGATCAGCCCGGCTTGCCGGCCCGGTCCTTCAGCGCCAGATGCGCCGCCGCCAGCCGCGCGACCGGCACGCGGAACGGCGAGCAGGAGACGTAGTCGAAGCCGGCGCGGCGGACGAAGGCGATGCTTTCGGGGTTGCCGCCGTGTTCGCCGCAGACGGCCAGCGTGATGTCGGGCCGGCCCCGGCGGCCGCGTTCGGCACCGATGCGCAGGAGCTCGCCCACCCCGTCGGGGTCGAGGATGTGGAACGGGTCCTCGGGGAACACGCCCTGCGCGACGTAGGCGCCCATGAACTTGCCCGCGTCGTCGCGGGAAAGGCCGTAGGTCATCTGCGTCAGGTCGTTGGTGCCGAAGGAGAGGAAGGCCGAATGCAGCGCGATCTCGTGGGCGCGCAGCGCCGCGCGCGGGGTCTCGACCATGACGCCGAGGCGGTAGTCGAAGCTCGCGCCCGAGCGGGTGCGGACGGCGGCGGCGACGGCGTCGATCCGGGTCTTGATCAGCTCGACCTCGCGCCTGGCCGAAACCAGCGGGATCATGATCTCGGGCACGACGGGGGCGCCGTTGCGCGAGGCCTCGATCGTCGCCTCGAAGATGGCGCGGGCCTGCATGTCGTAGATTTCCGGCATGGTGATGCCGAGGCGGACCCCCCGGAGACCCAGCATCGGGTTGAATTCCGACAAGGCCTCGACCCGGCGGGTGACGTCCGAGAGCGGCAGGTCGAGCGCCTCGGCGAGCTCGCGCAGGCCCTCGCGGTCGGAGGGCAGGAACTCGTGCAGCGGCGGGTCGAAGAGGCGGATGCAGACCGGCAGGCCCGACATGATCTCGAACAGCGCGATGAAGTCGGCGCGCTGCATGGGCATCAGCCGCTCGAGCGCGGCGCGGCGGTCGTCGGCGCTGGCGGCGAAGATCATCTCGCGCATCACCGTCAGCCGGTCTTCCTCGAAGAACATGTGCTCGGTCCGGCAGAGCCCGATGCCCTCGGCGGCGAAGGCGCGCGCCATGCGGGCGTCGGCCGGCGTGTCGGCATTGGCGCGCACGCCGATGTCGCGCGCCGCGTCGGCCCAGGACAGGAGCGTGTGGAAGGGTCCGTCGAGCGCGGGTTCGAGCATCTTGACGGCGCCGGCGAGGACCTCGCCCGAGGTGCCATCGACGGTGATCGTCTCGCCCTCGCGGAAGCTGCGGCCCGAGGCGGTCCTGAGCAGCCGGTGGCGGCTGTCGATGGTGATGCCGGTGGCGCCGACGACACAGGGCAGGCCGAGGCCGCGGGCGATCACCGCGGCGTGGCTGGTGATGCCGCCGCGCTCGGTCAGGACGGCGGCCGCGGCATGCATCCCGCGGATGTCCTCGGGCGAGGTCTCGCGCCGGGCGAGGATGCAGGCCTCGCCCCGGGCCGCGCTGGCCTGGGCATCGGCCGAGGTGAAGACGAGCCGCCCCGTCGCCGCGCCGGGGCTGGCCGCGATGCCGCGCGCCACCGGGTCGCGCGGGCCGGCGGGATCGACCTGCGGGTGCAGCAGTTCGGAGAGCGCGCGCGGCTCGACCCTGAGCACCGCCTCGTCGGGCGTGATGATGCCCTCCTCGGCGAGCGCCACGGCGATGCGCACCGCGGCGCGCGAGGAGCGGGCGACGCGCACCGCGTCGAGCACGTGCAGACGGCCGTCCTCGAGGGTGAACTCCACCTGCATCTCCTCGCGCAGGTGGGTGCGGCAGGCGGCGCCGAGGCCGCAGAGCGCCGCGAAGGCCTCGGGGCAGGCCTCCTCGAGCGAGGGGCCGCGCGGGTCGCGGGTGAGATACATCGCGCCCTCGCCGTCCGCCACCGCCTCGCGGCCCTGGCTCTGCGCCCGGTAGCGGCCGGTGATCTGCGGCTGGCCGGTCGTGCCGTTGACGAACTGGATCACGCCCGAGCCGCTCATTCCCGGCCCGAGGCCGAGCGCCATCTGCTGCACCACGAGGCCGAGCCCGGCATCGGCGGGGGCGCCCCTGGCCTGGCGGAGGAGGCGGGCGGTGGTCCCCTCCCAGGCGCGGGCCATGCTGCGCAGCACCTCGGCGAGCTGGCGGGCCGGGTCCTGCGGGAAGGGCTCGTCGGTCTCGGCCTCGTAGGCGGCGAGGGCCGCGGCGAGCGTCTCGGCCGAGGGTTCGCCCGAGGGCAGCGTTTCGGCATCCAGGCGCGCGACATGCGCCGCATAGGCGCGGATGAAGCGCAGGTAGAGCGCATCGGCCGCCCGGTCGCCGTGCGTGACCTCGAGCGCGGCATGGGTCGCGTCGCACATGCCGATGTTGAGGATCGCGCCCGGCCCGCCCCAGTCGGGATCGGCCGAGGAGGGCCTGACCGACACGAGCGGGTTCGGCCCGAACTCCGCCATCAGCCGGGCGGTGTCGATCATGTGGCCCTGGGCGATGGCGCGCACGGTGTCGAAGGAGAGCGCCACCGTCTTCGGCACGGGCATGCCGAGGCGGATCAGCCGCTGCAGGCACTTCGCCCGCCCGCCGTGGGTGGCCACGGCGATCGGCGCCGAGGGCGTGATCTCGGTGAACTCGACGAACTCGGCGTGTTTCTGCACTGCGGCATGCTCCTTGCCGGCGCAGCATACGCCAGCCGCGGTGTCAGGCAAGCGCGACGTTCGCGCGGCCGGACGGTCTGCCCCGGGGTGTGGCGAGGGGGTCCTCGGACCCCCTCGTGCTCCCCCGAGGATATTTCCGGCAGGGAAGGGGGATCAGCCCTCGAGCTTCGCGAGGTCGGCGACCGAGAGGCAGAGCGCGCGGATGCGGTGCAGCAGGTTCAGCCGGTTGCGGCGGACCGCCTCGTTCGGGGCGTTGACCTGCACCGCCTCGAAGAAGGCGTCGATGGGCGCGCGGAGCGCGGCCATGGCGGCCATCGCCGCGGCGAAGTCCTCGGCCTGCATCGCCGGGGCGATGGCGGCCTCGGCGGCGTCGAGCGCGGCGAAGAGCGCGTGCTCGGCGGGGTCTTCGGCAAACCTCGGATCGGCGCCGAAGCTGTATTCCACCCCGTCGCGTTCCTCGGCCTGGGTCAGGATGTTGTTGGCCCGGCGGAAGCCCTGGACGAGGTTCTCGCCGTCGTCGGTGGCCAGGAAGGCCGCCAGCGCCCTGGCGCGCTTCACCACGAGCGTCAGGTCGTCGCTGCCGGGCATGGCCAGGACGGCGTCGATGACGTCGTGGCGGATGCCCTCCTCGCGCAGGTGGACCTTGAGGCGGTCGTGCAGGAAGGCAAGGAGGTCGGTCTCCGAGGCATGGCTCGGACCCTGGTCGCTCTCGCGCGGACCGACGAGGTCGCCTGCGGTGCGGAACGGTCCGGGCCGCGCCGCGAGGCGGAGCCGCAGCCCGTTGTCGAGGATCAGCCGGATCGCCCCGAGCGCCGCGCGGCGCAGCGCGAAGGGATCCTTGCTGCCGGTCGGCTTCTCGCCGATGGCCCAGAAGCCGGCGAGCGTGTCGATCCTGTCGGCGAGCGCGACGGCGATGCTGACCGGCTCGGCGGGCACGCGGTCGGCGGGGCCGAGGGGGCGGTAGTGGTCCTCGCAGGCCGCGGCGACCGGCTCGGGCAGGCCGGCGGCAGCGGCGTAGTAGCGGCCCATGATGCCCTGGAGCTCGGGGAACTCGCCGACCATCCGGCTCTGCAGGTCGGCCTTGCAGACGCGCGCCGCCTCGGCGGTGAGGTCGGGGGGCGCGCCGACGAGGGGCGCGATCTCGCGGGCGAGCGCCTCGATGCGTTGCACCCGCTCCCACTGGGAGCCCAGCCGGTTGTGGAAGGTGACGGCCCGCAGCCCCTCGGCCATGCCCTCGAGCCCGACGGTGCGGACGGTGTGCAGGTCGCTTTCCCAGAAGAAGCGGGCGTCGGAGAGGCGGGCGGCGAGCACCCTGGCGTTGCCCGCGAGGATCGTCGCGCCGTGGTCGGCGGTCTCGCGGTTCGCCACGGTGACGAAGCGCTCGATCCGGCCCGAGCGGGGGTTGCGGACCGAGAAGAACTTCTGGTGCTCGCGCATCGAGGTCCGGAGCACCTCTGCCGGCAGCGCGAGGTAGTCCGCCCCGATCTCGCCCATCAGCACCACGGGCCATTCCACGAGGCCCGCGACCTCGGTCAGCAGCGCCGGATCCTCGACCAGTTCCAGCCCGGCGGCGAAGGCGAGGCTGCGCGCCTCGTGCAGGATCTTCGCCTCGCGCTCGGCGGGGTCGAGGATCACATGGGCGCGCCTGAGCCTGGCGGCGTAGTCCTCGAAGCCGGTCACGGCGAAGCGGCCGGGGGCCATGAAGCGGTGGCCCTCGGTGGTGCCGGAGGCCGCGATCCCGTCGAGGGCGAGCGGCACGACCTCGGCCCCGGCGCCGTCCGTCAGCAGGCAGAGGATGCCGCGCAGCGGCCGGACCCAGCGCAGGCTGCCCGCGCCCCAGCGCATCGACTTCGGCCAGGGGAAGTCGCGGATCGTGCGGGCGAGCACCTCGGCGACGATCTCGGCCGCGGGGCGGCCGGGGCGTTCGACGAGGGCGAAGAGCACCGCGCCCCTGCCGGTGTCGCGCTCGATCAGCGCCTCGCGGGGAACCCCGGTCGCGCGCAGGAAGCCCTCGATCGCCTGGGCGGGCGCGTCGGCGCGCGGCCCCTTGCGCTCCTCGCGCAGCGTCGGGCTGCGATCGGCGAGGCCCTCGACCGCGAGCGCGAGCCGGCGCGGGGTGGAGAAGGCGGCGGCATGGGCGTAGGTCAGGCCCGCCTCGACGAGGCCGTCGGTGACGAGGCGGCGCAGGTCGTCGCGCGCGCGCGGCTGCATCCGCGCCGGGATCTCCTCGGAGAGGAGCTCGATCAGCAGGTCGGGCATCTCACTCTCCCAGCGTGCCGTTGAGCTGGTGCCAGGCGTAGCCGCGCCCGTCGCGGAACACCGCGATGATGCGGTCCACGCCGGGGCGGATGTCGCGCTGGCCGACAAAGGCGACCGCCTCGCCCGACTCGAGCGCCGCGCCGATCGCCGCGGCATCGTAGCAGTCGAACCAGTGCGGCCCGTTGAGCGGCACGGCGCGCTCGGCGATGGCGTAGGCCTCGGTCAGCGTGCCGAGCGAGACCGGCACGGTGAAGCAGGCGCGGAAGCGCAGGGGCGAGCTTTCGGCGTCGATGCCCCGGAAGCCGTCGATCATCAGCGGCTCGACCGTGCCGCCGACGGTGGTGATCTCGATCTCGGTGCGGGCGGCGACCGGCTCGTAGTAGCCGTAGACCTGGAGGTAGTACATCGCCGCGCCGGCGAGGGCCGCGGATATCACGAGCGCGCCTCCCACGAGCCTGCCATTCACGCGCCGCCCCCCGCCTCGGTGGTCACGAAGGCGTCGGCGCAGGCCTTCGCGAGCGCGCGGACGCGGCCGATGTAGGCCTGCCGCTCGGTCACGCTGATCACCCCGCGGGCGTCGAGCAGGTTGAAGATGTGGCTGGCCTTGATGCACTGGTCGTAGGCGGGGTGCACCATGACGTTCGGCCGGTCGCCGGCCTTCGGATCGGCGGGGTCGAAGGCGAGCAGGCGCCGGCACTCGGCCTCGGCATCCTCGAAGTGGCGCAGCAGCATGGCGGTGTCGGCGCCGTCGAAGTTGTGGCGGCTGTATTCCCGCTCGGTCTGGCGGAAGATGTCGCCGTAGGAGAGCGGGATCGGCGCGGCGGGGTCGTTGAACGGCATCTCCATGACGTGATCGACGCCGAGAACATACATCGCCAGGCGTTCGAGCCCGTAGGTCAGCTCGCCCGAAACCGGGTGGCAGTCGTGCCCGCCGACCTGCTGGAAGTAGGTGAACTGGCTGACCTCCATCCCGTCGCACCAGACCTCCCAGCCCAGCCCCCAGGCGCCCAGCGTGGGGCTTTCCCAGTCGTCCTCGACGAAGCGGATGTCGTGCAGCGCAAGGTCGATCCCGATCGCCTCGAGCGAGCCGAGGTAGAGCTCCTGCAGGTCGGGGGGCGAGGGTTTGATGATGACCTGGTACTGGTAGTAGTGCTGCAGGCGGTTGGGGTTCTCGCCGTAGCGGCCGTCGGTCGGGCGGCGCGAGGGCTGGACATAGGCCGCCGCCCAGGGCCGCGTGCCGAGCGCGCGCAGCGTGGTGGCCGGGTGGAAGGTGCCGGCGCCCACCTCCATGTCGTAGGGCTGGAGGATGGCGCAGCCCTGCGCCCCCCAGTAGGCCTGGAGGCGCAGGATGATCTCCTGGAAGCTCCTGGGGGTATCGGCGGGCATCGGCGCGCAACCTCGGTCGGCGAAGGTGCGGCTTCATAGGCAACAGTCGCGGAAGGGTCAATCGTGCCGCACCGCCCGGGTGTTACCAAGGCCCCGGCCCTCTGCTAGGGTCGCCGCCGGAATCGCAACGGGCAGGGCCCGCCCGGGGGGCGGGACGGGGCATGAAGCAGGTGATCCGCACGATGGTTCTGGCGGCCGTGGCCGCCTGCGCGCTGGCCGCCGGGGCGCGGGCGCAGGAGGCATGGGTCCAGATCGAGGCGCTGCCGACGCTGGCCCAGGGCGAGGAGCGGGCGCGGGCCTGGGCCTCGGCCTTCCCCGAGGTGAACGGCTTCCGGCTGCGGTCGGGGTGGTATGGCATCGCGCTCGGCCCGTTCACCGCCGAGGAGGCGGCGAACCGGCTCTTCGCGTTGCGCGCCGAGCGGCTGATTCCGGCCGACAGCTTCGTGGCCGACGGCCGCGAGTTCGCCGGCCGCTTCTGGCCGGTGGGGGCCGGGGCCCTGCCGCCCGCGGACGCGGCGACCGGGGACGGCGCCGCCGCCGCGCCGCAGGAGACCGCCGCGCTGCCCGTCGCGCCCTCCGCCGAGCCCCCCGCCGAGCCCCCCGACGGGCCCCCCGCCGAGCCTCCCGCCGAGGCCCCGGACGAGACCCCGGCCGAGGCACGGCGGAGCGAGGCGGCGCTCGGCGAGGAGGAGCGGCGGGCGCTGCAGACCGCGCTGCAGTGGTTCGGCTTCTACGACGGGGCGATCGACGGCGCCTTCGGCCGCGGCACGCGCAGCTCGATGGCGGCCTGGCAGGACGCGAACGGCCACGAGGCGACCGGCATCCTGACGACGCGCCAGCGCGAGGCGCTGCTGGGCGCCTACCGCGAGGACCGCGAGGCGCTGGGCCTGGGGCGGGTGGTCGAGACGCGCGCGGGCATCGAGATCGAGATGCCGATCGGGCTGGTCGAGTTCGACGACTACGCGCCCCCCTTCGTCCGCTACCGCGAGAAGGACGGCTCGGGCGTGCAGGTGCTGCTGATCAGCCAGGACGGCACGCAGGCGACGCTCGACGGGCTCTACGACGTGATGCAGACCCTCGAGATCGTGCCGCCCGAGGGCTTCCGCGAGCGGCGGGGCGACAGCTTCACGCTGACCGGGCAGGGGCCGGAGTTCCACAGCCACACCTACGCCCGGCTGCGCGACGGGATGATCAAGGGCTTCACCCTGATCTACCCGGCCGGGCAGGCGCAGCGCATGGCCAGGGCGATCGGGATCATGCAGCAGAGCCTCACCTCGATTGGCCCGGCGCTCGACCCCACGCTCGGGCCGCAGGGGGGCGGGCAGGCGCGCGACCTGCTCTCGGGGCTCGAGGTGCGCCAGCCCGAGCGCATCCGCTCGGGCGTCTTCGTCGATCCTTCGGGCGCGGTGCTGACCGTGGCCGAGGCGGTGGCGGGATGCGGGCGGGTCACGCTCGACGACCGGCACGAGGCGACGGTCGCGGCGGTGGATGCGGCCTCGGGGCTGGCGCTCCTCAGGCCGAAGACGCCGCTCGCGCCGCGGCAGGTGGCCGCGCTCGCCCCCGAGGCGCCACGGATCGGCGCCGCGGCGGCGGTGGCGGGCTTCCCCTTCGGCACGGCGCTGCCGGCCGCGACGCTGACCTTCGGCCGGGTCGAGGACGTGCGCGGCCTCGACGGCGAGGCGCACCTGCTGCGCCTGACCGCCGAGACCGAGGCGGGCGAGGTGGGGGGCCCGGTGCTCGACCCCGCGGGGCGGCTCGCCGGCCTGCTGCTGCCGCCGGAGGAGGGCGGCCGCGTCCTGCCGCCCGGCGTGCGCTTCGCCGCCAGGGCCGAGTCGGCCGCCGCCTTCCTGGCGGCGCAGGGCGTGACGCCGCGCCTCGGGAACGGCGGCGAGGCCGAACAGCCGCCCGACGACCTGGCGCAGGCGGCGCGGGAGATGACCGTGCTCGTCTCCTGCTGGAAGTAGGCGCGGGGCCGGCGGCTCAGGCCCCGCCCGGCCCCGCCGCGGGCCGGGCCGGTGCGGCGCCGAGGCCGGCGCGCATCAGCGTGCGGCGCACCGGCGTGGCGGCGTGGATCATCTCCAGCGCCCTGGCGCGCAGGTCGCGCAGCACCGGCAGGCCTGCCATCGAGGCGCGGTTCAGCGCATCGACGCCAAGCACCCGGGCGCTGACCTCGGGCCAGCGCCGGCGCCCGTAGGCGGCCAGCATCGCGGGGCTGCCGATCTCGTCGGGGCGGGCCGTCGCCAGCTCCACCAGCACCGCGAGGTCGGCGAGGCTCATGTTGAGGCCCTGCGCCCCGATCGGCGGCACGACATGCGCGGCCTCGGCCATCAGCGCGGTGCGCTGGCCAGAGAGGCGGTGGGCGATCTGGCTGATGATCGGCCAGACGGTGATCCGCGAGGCAAGCGTCAGCGGCCCGAGCACATGCGCCGAGCGCGCCGACATCTCGGCCTCGAACGCCGCGCGGGGAAGCCGCGCCAGCCGGTCGGCCTCGGGCCCGCGCTCCATCCAGACGACGGCCGAGGAGGGCAGGCCCTGCCAGTCGGGCAGCGGGACGAGCGTGAAGGGGCCGCCCGAGCGGTGCACCTCGGTCGAGACGTTGCCGTGCGGGATCGGGTGCGTCACGGCGAAGGCGAGCGCCTTCTGGCCGTAGCGCAGGGTCGTCACCGGGATGCCGAGCGCCTCGCGCACCGGCGAGGCGCGCCCGTCGGCGGCGACGAGCAGGCGGGCGGCGACGGTGGTTCCGTCGCTGAGCCGCACCAGCGCGGCGCTGTCGCGCGTGGTCACGCCCGCGGTGGCCGTGCCGGGCGCGAAGCGGACGTTCGGCAGCTCGGCCAGCCGCGCCGCCATCTCGCGCCGGAGAAGCCAGTTCGGCAGGTTCCACCCGAAGGGCGCATCCGAGATCTCGGCGGCGTCGAAGTCGCGCGTGAGCCGCGCCTCGGGCTCGGGCCCGCCGGCATCGACGATCCGCATCACCTGGAGGGCCATGGCATGGGGCGCGAGCCGGTCCCAGAGGCCGGCGGCGGCCAGCACCGCGCGGCCGGGCTGGAGGATCGCGGTCGTCCTGAGGTCGGCGCCCTCGGCGTCGCGCTCGGTGACCGGCGGGGCGGGATCGACGCAGATGACGGAGAAGCCCGCACTGCCGAAGGCCGCCGCGGCGGCGAGGCCCGCGACGCCGCCGCCCGAGACGAGGATGTCGGTCTCATGCCGTTCCATGCGGGCGAGCCTAGCGCATCGGCCGGCGGGGGCGAGGCGTCACGGCGTCGCGCGGGCGCGACCGGCTGCCGCGGACGCACGCAGGTGCCGCGGCGACGCAGGCCATCGCCGGGAAGCCCCCCGCGGGGCCGCCGCCGCGCGCGATCGCCCCGCCGCCTGCCGCCCCCGCCATGCCCGCCGCCGCGCCGCCCGCCCGGCGCCTCACGGGACGAGCGCGGCGACGAAGGCGCCGAGGTCGTCGGTGTGGTGGTGGATGTGCGGCGCCGGCTCGGGCACGCGGGCGACGTGCACGGTGCGCATGCCCATCGCGTGCGGCGCGGCGAGGTTGCGCGCGTCGTCCTCGAACATGGCGGCGCGGGCGGGATCGACGCCGCCCAGCGCGAACACCGCCTCGAAGGCGGCGCGTTCGGGCTTGGGGCGGAAGCCCGCGTGCTCCACGCCGAACACGCCGTCGAAGAGCCCCGCGAGGCCGCGCGCCGCGATCACCCGCTCGGCATAGGGGGCGCAGGCGTTGGTGTAGACGATCTTGCGCCCCGGCAGCCGGGCGATGGCCCGGCGCAGGGCCGGGTCGGGGGCGAGCGCGGCGAAGGAGATGTCGTGCACCTCGGTCAGGTAGGGGCCGGGATCGACGGCATGCTCGGCCATGAGCCCGGCCAGGGTGGTGCCGTAGGTCTCCCAGTAGTGCCGGCGCAGGCGGTCGGCCTCGGCGCGGCCGATGCCGAGCGCCCGCATCACCCAGGCGGTCATCCGCAGCTCGATCTGGTCGAAGAGGCGGGCCTCGGGCGGATAGAGCGTGTTGTCGAGGTCGAACACCCAGTGTTCGACATGGGCGAAGTCGCGCGCGGGCATCTGGGCGACCATAGCGCCGCGCGCCCGCGGGGCGCAACCGGCCGCCTTGCGCGCCCGCGGCGCCGCGCGCTAGCCTGCGCCGCCGATCCGACGGAGGCGGGCGATGACAGAGCAGCGGCAGGGCCAGCGTGACGCCTATGCGCTGATCCTCGAGGCGATCGACAGCGGCATCTACCGGCCGGGCGACCAGCTGATCGAGAGCGAGCTGGCCGAGCGCTTCGGGGTCTCGCGCACGCCGGTGCGCGAGGCGCTGCAGCGGCTCGAGACGCAGTCGATGCTCGCGCGCGTGGGCCGCAGCCTGATCGTGGCCTCGCTCGACCACAACGCGCTGGCCGAGCTCTACGCCGTGCGCGCCGAGCTCGAGGGCCTGGCCGCGCGGCTTGCCGCGCAGCACGCCACCGAGGAAGAGATCAGCGTGCTGCGCGAGATGGTGGAGGAGGACCGCGCACTGCTCGGCGACCCCGCGGCGCTTGCGCGCGCCAACCGGCGGTTCCACAAGCAGATCCATCTGGCCTCGCACAACCGTTTCCTGGTGCAGCAGCTCGACCTGGTGCACCGGCACATGGCGCTGCTGGCGACGACATCGCTGGCCGCCGAGGGCCGCGGCGCGCGGGCGCTCGAGGAGCACGCGGCGATCGTCGATGCCATCGCGGCGCGCGACGGGGCGCGGGCGGACGATGCGCTCAGGGCGCATATCTCGAAGGCCTACGAGACCCGGCTGAAGCAGGACGCGCGGGCGCTGGGCGGGCGGCCCTGAGCCGCCCGGTCAGTCACCGATCCGCTCGGCCAGCGCGGGCCGCCGCCGCACGGCGAGGCGGGGCGGCAGCGACCAGCCCTTCGGCGCGGCGCCCGCGGGCGCGGCACCGGCCGCGGCGGCCGCGGCCGTCTCGGCGGCCTCGGCGGCATCGTGCACGCCGTGGGCCGTCTTGTCCCAGTAGAAGGGCCGCGTCACCATCTCCCACAGCGCCTTCGCCGCGGCGAGCGTCGCGAGCGGGAAGTAGAGATCGACCGTGACCGTCCAGGGCAGGAGGTGGCGGTGCTCGGGCCGGCAGCATCCCGCCACCATCACGGCGAGGTTGAGCAGATAGGCCGCGAAGAAGGTGACCGCGATGCCGATGCCGACCGGCCGCGGGAGTAGCCCGCGGAGCGGGTGCGGCAGGTCGAGCGCCAGCAGCCAGTAGGACCAGAGCACCGGCGCCAGGAATACCGAGAGCAGCGAGCCGCCGAACAGGATCTGCACCCCGATGAAGCGCCGCGGGCCGAGCTCGCGCCAGAGCCGCGCGGGATCGCGCATGTGCACCGCCCAGGTCATCGCGTAGCCCTTGATCCAGCGCGAGCGCTGGCGCACCCAGGCCCAGGGCCGGCAGTTCGCCTCCTCCCGCGTGACGGTGTCGATCAGCTCGGCGCGGTAGCCGTGGCGGGCCAGGCGCACGCCGAGGTCGGCATCCTCGGTGACGTTGTGCGCATCCCACCGGCCGAGCGCCTCCAGCGCGGCGCGGCGGAAGAACAGCGTCGTCCCGCCGAGCGGGATGGCGAAGCCCAGCCGCTCCAGCGCCGGCAGCACCATGCGATACCAGGCGGCGTATTCGATGGTGAAGCAGCGCGCCATCCAGTTGGTGCGCGCGTTGTAGTAGTCGAGCACGCCCTGGAGGCAGGCGACCTCGGGCCCGCGCTCGTGGAAGCGGGCGACGATGCGGTGGATCTGGTCGGGGTCGGGGGCGTCCTCGGCATCGTAGACGCCGATGATCGAGCCGCGCGCGAAGTCGAGCGCGTAGTTGAGCGCCCGGGGCTTGGTGCGCAGCGTGCCCGACGGCACGGTCACGACGCGGATCCAGCGCGGCAGGCGCGCCCCGGCGAGGGTGGCGCGCGTGGTCGCGTCGTCCTCCTCGGTGACGAGGCAGATGTCGAGCAGCTCGCGCGGATAGCTCAGCCGGTCGAGCCGCGCGACGAGCCGTTCGGCGATGTCGCGCTCCTGGAACAGGGGCACGAGGATCGAGACCACGGGCAGCCGGACGATGGCCGTCTGCGGCTGGTGCGCCAGCGGGTCGCGCGGGCGGCGGGCCAGTTCCGCGAGCGCCGACCGGAGCGCGATGGCGCGCAGCGACATGTTGACGACGAGCACGAGCGTGGCGAGGACCGTCAGGAGCGCGAAGAACGCGGCGGGCGCCAGCAGCGCTGCGGCCGCCGCGGCGCCGAGCCCGGCCAGGATCAGCCGGCTGAAGCGCCGCCCGTCCCAGGTGCGGCAGCTTTCCGCGGCGGGCGCGCAGGTCTCGGCCCGGGCGGCGAGATGCGCCGAGCGGACCGCCACCAGCGCGTCGAGCACGTCGCGTTCGGGCGCCACCGCCATCAGCGCGGGCCCGAGGGCTGCGGGCAGCTCCTCGATCCGGCGGGCGAATTCCTCGGGGCGGGCGGTGGCGATGACCGTGGCCCCGCCGACCCGCCGCCAGGGCACGATCCGGTGGCGCAGGCAGAAGTCGGCCCCGGCGGCGTCGATCAGCCGGGGATCGGGCGGCTCGGCGATCAGGTCCACCACCCGCGCCGACCACTGGTCGGCGAGCGCGGCGTAGAGCTCGGCCTCGCCGACCATGCCGTGGGTCAGCAGGATCTCGCCGAGGCGGGCATCCTCCCGCCCCTTGAGGGCGAGCGCCCGCACCAAGTCGCCGGGGTCCACCGCCCCGCGCGCGACGAGGAGCTGCCCGATCAGCGCGCCCGGCGAGCGCGCGGCGGGGGCCACCGGCCATGCGGGCGCACGGCGCGGCCTGGCCGCGGGGGCGAGGTTCATGGCACTTTCCCGTTACCCGGTCTCCAGCAGGGCCGAGGTTCGGGCGGGTCGGTTAACGAAGGCTTAAGCGGGGCGGGCGAAACCGCGGCGATTGCAGGGCGTTCCGGGTGCCGCGCCGGGCGGCGCTCAGCGCCGCGCGGCCATGGCGGCGGCGAAGCGTTCGAACAGGTAGTAGCTGTCCTGCGGGCCGGGGCTCGCCTCGGGGTGATACTGGACGCTGAACACCGGCCTGTCGGCCATGCGGATGCCGCAGTTCGAGCCGTCGAACAGGCTCACATGCGTCTCGATCACGCCTTCGGGCAGGGTCTGGCTGTCCACCGTGAAGCCGTGGTTCATCGAGGTGATCTCGACCTTGCCGGTCTCGAGATCCTTCACCGGATGGTTCGCGCCGTGGTGGCCGTGGTTCATCTTGATCGTGCGGGCGCCGAGCGCGAGGGCGAGCATCTGGTGACCGAGGCAGATGCCGAAGAGCGGCAGGCCGGCCTCGAGCACGCCGCGGATCATCGGCACCGCGTAGGCGCCCGTCGCCGCCGGGTCGCCGGGGCCGTTGGAGAGGAACACCCCCTCGGGCTCGAGCGCGAGCACGTCCTCGGCGGTGGCGGTCGCCGGCAGCACGGTCACGTCGCAGCCCGCCGAGGCGAGGCAGCGCAGGATGTTGCGCTTGGCGCCATAGTCCACGGCGACGACGCGGTGCCCCGGCCCCTCGCGCCGGCCGTAGCCCGACGGCCAGGCCCAGCGCGTCTCGTTCCAGCGGTAGCTCTGGCGGCAGGTCACGTCGCGCGCGAGGTCGAGCCCGACCAGCCCCGGCCAGGCGCGCGCCCTGGCCACCAGCGCCTCGATGTCGAAGCGGCCCTCGGGGTCGTGCGCGATCGCCACATGCGGCGCGCCCTGCTGGCGGATCGCCCGCGTCAGCCGGCGGGTGTCCACGCCGCCGACGCCGATCCGGCCGCGCCGGGCGAGCCAGTCCGACAGCCGCCCCGCGGCACGCCAGTTCGAGGGTTCGGTCGGGTCCCACCGCACCACCATGCCGGCGGCGGCGGGTTCGGCCGCCTCGTCGTCCTGGTCGTTGACGCCGACGTTGCCGATGTGCGGGAAGGTGAAGGTCACGACCTGGCCGGCATAGGAGGGATCGGTCATGATCTCCTGGTAGCCGGTCATCGCGGTGTTGAAGCAGAGTTCCGCCACCGCCTCGCCGGTGCCGCCGAAGCCGCGGCCGTAGAACACCGTGCCGTCGGCGAGCGCGAGGCAGGCCGTGGCCGGGGTCGAGGCGGGCTTGCGGGACATGGGGGCGGCGACTCCTCGCGTCGGTCGGCGCGGACCCTATGCCCGGCCGCGCCCGGGGTCAAGCGCCGGGCCGGGCGAGCCATCTGCAAGGAAATCAAGGCGTTGAGGGGAAATGCCCCGGTTGTGCCCCGGCCGCGGGGAGGCTATCCTGCCAGTTCCCGGGAAACGCGAGGAGGTGTTGCGCGCATGGACCTGAGGGGCCGGATCGCCGAGGCGCTGAAGCAGGCCATGAAGGACCGCGCGGCCGAGCGGCTGTCGACGCTGCGGCTGATCAACGCCGCGATCAAGGACCGCGAGATCGCGCTGCGCGGCGAGGCGGGCGAGGGCGGCATCGGCGATGCCGAGGTGCTCGCCATCCTCGGCAAGATGGTGAAGCAGCGCCAGGAGAGCGCGCGGGCCTACGAGGAGGGCGGGCGGCTCGAACTGGCCGAGAAGGAACTGGGCGAGGTCCGCGTGATCGAGGAGTTCCTGCCGCGCCAGCTTTCCGAGGCCGAGATCGCCGCGGCGATCGAGGCCGCGATCGCCGAGACCGGCGCGACCTCGATCCGCGACATGGGCCGGGTCATGGCGGCGCTGAAGGCCAAGCACACCGGCCAGATGGACTTCGGCGCCGTCGGCGCGAAGGTGAAGGCGCGGTTCGGCTGAAGGAGCCGCCGCCGGACGCCGGCATTGCGCCGGCGCGGTCTTCGCAGCACCCTGACATGCCCGCAAGGTCGCAGGCGCCGCAGAGGGCCGCCGGCGCCGCGCGCCCGGCCTGGCGCGGCGGGATCCCGGTCATCGCGCCCCGGGCGCCGCGCGCGAGATGCGCAAGACCCCGACCGGGGCCGGGCCCGGGGCCCTCGCCGCGACGGCGCGCCGCGGGACTCCCCGGCGGACGGGGCGGGACTGACCGCCGGTGCCCCCGGCTCAGCGCACCCTGGCGAGCGCGTCGAGGAGCTCGGCCCGCAGCACTGCGCGTTCCTCGGGGGAGAGGAAGGCGCCGATCTCCACCTCGCGGCCGCCGCCCCTGAGGGTGAGATACTTCTCCACCGGCCCGCCCGATTCGTGCATCTCGACCCGCACCCAGTAGGGGTCGGCGGCCCAGTCGCGCACCCGGCCGCGCGGCTCGCGCCGGACGAGCTGGATCCGGTCGCGCCAGAGGGTGAGCTCCTCGGTCAGCGCGCCGTCCTGCGCGTTGCGGCGGATCGCCCACCACAGCCCCCAGAGGGTGAGCACGACGAAGGGCAGGAGACCCCAGAGAACGGGCGAGCCCAGCACCGACAGCAGCGGCAGCGCCAGCGCGCCCGCGGTGAGGCCCACGAACCAGACGAAGCCCTCGGGGCTGAGCGAGCGGTGCGGCCAGAGGGTGAGCCGGGCGGCGGGCGGGTCGCCATCGGCGAAGCGGAAGGCCCCGGATCGCTCCGGGGCCCCCTCGGGTTCCTTCACCCAGGCGTGCGGCATCTCAGTGGGCGTGGCTCCGGTCCCAGTCGCTCGGCTTGGGCAGCACCTCGAAGGTGTGCTCCGGCGGCGGCGAGGGCAGCGTCCACTCGAGCGTGTCGGCGTGCTCGTTCCAGTAGTTGTTCTCGGTCACCCGGCGCCCGTAGAGCAGCGTGTAGAACACGATGCCGATGAACAGCAGGAACGAGGCGAAGGCGATGAAGGCGCCGACCGAGGACCACCAGTTCCAGTAGGCGAAGGCCTCGGGGTAGTCGATGTAGCGGCGCGGCATGCCCTGGCGGCCCAGGAAGTGCTGCGGGAAGAAGGTGAGGTTCGAGCCGATGAACATCATCCAGAAGTGCAGCTTGCCCGCCCATTCGGGATACTGCCGGCCCGACATCTTGCCGATCCAGTAGTAGAAGCCGGCAAAGATGCAGAACACCGCGCCGAGGCTCATCACGTAGTGGAAATGCGCCACGACGTAGTAGGTGTCGTGATAGGCGCGGTCCACGGCGGCCTGGCTGAGCACGATGCCGGTGACGCCGCCCACGGTGAACAGGAACAGGAAGCCGAAGGCCCAGAGCATCGGCGTCCTGAACTCGATCGAGCCGCCCCACATCGTGGCGATCCACGAGAAGATCTTGATGCCGGTCGGCACCGCGATGACCATCGTGGCGAGCATGAAGTAGCTCTGCTGCGTCAGGCTCATGCCCACCGTGTACATGTGGTGCGCCCAGACGACGAAGCCCAGCACGCCGATCGCGATCATCGCCCAGACCATCGGCAGGTAGCCGAACACCGGCTTGCGCGAGAAGGTGGCGACCACGTGGCTGATGATGCCGAAGCCGGGGATGATGATGATGTAGACCTCGGGGTGGCCGAAGAACCACAGGATGTGCTGGTAGAGCACCGGGTCGCCGCCGCCGGCCGGGTCGAAGAAGGTGGTGCCGAAGTTGCGGTCGGTCAGCAGCATGGTGATCGCGCCGGCCAGCACGGGAAGCGCGAGCAGGATGAGCCAGGCGGTGACGAAGATCGACCACGCGAAGAGCGGCACCTTGAACAGCGTCATGCCCGGCGCGCGCATGTTCAGGAAGGTGGTGATCATGTTGATCGCGCCGAGGATCGACGAGGCGCCCGAGAGGTGGACGGCGAAGATCGCGAAGTCCATCGACATGCCCTGCTCGGTCGTCGAGAGCGGCGGGTAGAGCACCCAGCCCACGCCCGAGCCGAGCTGCCCGTTGCCGCCGGGCGAAAGCAGCGAGGCGATGCCGAGCGAGACGCCCGCCACGAACATCCAGTAGGAGAGGTTGTTGAGCCGCGGGAAGGCCATGTCGGGGGCGCCGATCATCAGCGGCATGAAGTAGTTGCCGAAGCCGCCGAAGAGCGCCGGAATCACCACGAAGAACATCATCAGCACGCCGTGGTACGTGATCATCACGTTCCAGAGGTGCCCGTTCGGGGTGCATTCGCCCTCGGCCGCGGCCGAGAGGAAGCGCGCCCCCTCCTCGCACATGTACTGCACGCCGGGGTGCATGAGTTCCAGGCGCATGTAGATCGTGAACGCCACCGCGATGAAGCCCACCACGCCGGCCGTGAAGAGGTAGAGGATGCCGATGTCCTTGTGGTTGGTCGACATGAACCAGCGGGTGAAGAAGCCCCGCGTGTCCTTCTCCCCGTGGCCGTGAACGGCTGCGTCCGCCATGAAGATGCTCCCGAGTTCCCGTGGTTCCGGCGCGGGCGACTCCCCCGCGCGCTTTGCCGAACCTTCTAGAGGCATCGCCGGACCGGGGCAACAATTCGCGGCGTTGAATGGGTGGGAAAAAACAGCGCAGGGGCCGGCCGCCGCGGGCGCATTCCGGCCGCGGCGGCCGGCGGGGGACCGGCGCGTCAGAACCAGTCGGGCGGGTAGTCCGGGTGCCGGTCCCCGGCCGGATCCCAGGGGATGGTCGTGCCGGGGTAGACGACGATGAAGGTGCCCGCCTCGATCTGGCCGCGGATGAATGCCTCGTCGAGTTCCACGAGCGCGCCGTCGATGCTGACGAGGCGCTTGCGCGCGGCCTGCGCCGCGGAGCCCGGCGCGGCCGGCCTGCCGGCCGGGTCCGCCGCGGTCACGGAGAGGATGACGGAGTCGGGGCCCGGCCCGCGCGCCTGGGCGGAGCGGATGCCGAGGTGGCGGGCGGTCTCGCAGGCGGGCGCGGGGGCGGGCAGGGCGGGGAGGAGCACGGCCAGAGCGGCCGCGGAAGCGGGCAGAAATCGCATGGGATGGTCCTTCAATGAACTGTCGCAAGAATACGGCGATCCTGCGCCTCGCGGGCCCGGCCGGCCACTCCGGAATTCCGGACCCGGCCGGGGCGGCCCGGCCGGGGAGGGGGTGGCGGCCCGACCTCAGCCCGCGAACACCGCCGTCTCGCCGAGGCCGAGCGGGAAGGTCTGCCCGCCGACCACCGCCTTCACTCGGCCGAGGTTCGCCGGCACGGTGTAGCGCACCTGCTCGAAGGCGGGCACGGTCAGGTCGCCGGCGGGCAGGGTCACCCACATGAGCCCGTCGTTCTCGTGGAAGAACCGCGCGCGGACCGGCGCGTCGGTGGCGTTGCGGACCGCGACGCTGGTGTCGAAGCCGAGGACGACCTCGTCGCCGGGCAGGAAGCTGCCGACGAAGCGGCCGTTGGCGGTGATCCGGACCGAGGGCATCGCGTTGTGGAACACCCATTCGGCGCGGCCGCCCGGGGCCAGGGTGAATTCGCCCGCGGGCAGGGGCGCCAGCATCACGAGGTCGCCGGGGTTGTACATGCGGACGACCTGCTCGGACGGGGTGCCGTTCCGGACCGTCAGGCTGGCCTGCGGCGGCACCGTGACGCTGTCGGCCGGCGGCATGGCGAAGGCGTAGGACGGCGTGAAGAAGCAGTGGATCTGCTGCGGCCCGGCCTGTGTCGGGCCCGGGGTCTGGGTGATCGTGGTGGTGGCGAGCGGGTTGGAGATGTCGAGGTCGATGCGCACGTTGTCGTTGTTGCGGTGGTTGGGATCGTAGACGAGGATCGAGAGGTCCTCGCCGTCGAGATCGTAGCCCCAGGCCAGCACCTGGTGGTTCCGGCCCATCTGGAAGGGGTCGAGGGTCTTGACGAGGACGAGCGCCATCGGCATCGGCCGGTTGGCGTCGAGCCCGGCGCGGATCTTCGGCCATTCCTCGCGGATCGCCACCCAGGCGCGCCCGTGCGGCGTCAGGCCGGCCTGCGAGGCCCAGGTCTCGTGGTCGGGCAGCGCGGGGTTCATCAGGTGCATGTAGCGCAGCGGGCCGCCGGGCAGCTCGAAGCTGTCGAACAGCCGGCGCACGATGAAGTCGAAGAGCGGCCCGGCGGTGGGGCCCGGCGCGCCCGAGACCGGCGGGCGGGGCAGGCCGGCCTCGAAGTAGTCGCGCGCGGCGAAGACCATGCCGCCGCAGAGCCCGTTCGCGGCATCGCCGATGGCCACGTTCTGGCCGAGCACGTTGATCTGGATGTCGGGTGCGTGGGGGAAGAAGTTCGGGAAGTCGAAGCCCCTGGTGGACGGGGTGAAGCCGGTGACCCGCACCATCGTGATGTTGGTGCCGGTGGCCCAGAGCGCATGCCCCTGCGGGTGGTAGATCACCAGATTGCCGTCGTCCTGAAGGACGAGCTGCGCGCCGGGGTTGCCGTGTGTGCCGCTGGCCCAGACGGCGCCCGCGGCATCGTAGAGCACGAGGTTGCCGTCGCCCTGCATGTAGGCCGCGCCGATCTGGCGCCCGTCGGTGCCGGTCGCCCACTTGGGCTTGCCGTTCGCGCGGTAGAGCACCAGGTTGCCGTCGCCCTGCATCACGAGGCAATGCCGCCCGTTCGGCGAGCGGAGTTCCTGATCGGTCATGAGGGATTGGTCGGCCAGAAGACGGTCGGTCATGGAAAACCTCGTTGTTCCAAATGGTGGCTTGCGCCGGTTGTCAATGCGGCGAGCATTGCACGTCAGGGGCGAATCGGGAAGCCCCGGCGATGGCGGGGCGGCCGCGCGGGCTCAGGCCGCGAAGACCCGGTCGAAGGTGCGCATCAGCGCCGCGTCGAGATCGGCCATCGTCACCGGCAGGCCGAGGTCCACGAGGCTTGTCACCCCGTGGCCGCGGATCCCGCAGGGCACGATGCCCTCGAAATGCGACAGGTCGGGATCGACGTTGACCGACAGGCCGTGGAACGAGACCCAGCGCCTGAGCCGGATGCCGATGGCGGCGATCTTGTCCTCGCGCGGCGTGCCGTCGGGCAGGGGCGGCTTCTCGGGGCGCGCGACCCAGACGCCGACGCGGCCGCTGCGGACCTCTCCCCTGACGCCGAACTCGGCCAGAGCGGCGATCACCCAGCGCTCGAGGTCGCGCACGAAGCAGCCCACGTCGCGGCCGCGGCGGTTGAGGTCGAGCATGGTGTAGACCACCCGCTGGCCGGGTCCGTGATAGGTGAACTGGCCGCCGCGTCGCGCCTCATGGACCGGCAGGCCGAGCGGGTTCGAGATGTCCTCCGGCCGGGCGGAGGTGCCGGCGGTGTAGAGCGCGGGGTGCTCGAGCAGCCAGAGCGCCTCGTCGGCGCGGCCCGCGGCGATGGCGGCGACGCGCGCCTCCATCGCGGCGAGCGCCGCCTCGTAGGGCACGGGTCGGTCGGAGACGATCCAGTCTACCATCGGGGCGGTGTAGACCCGCGGCGGGCCGGAGGGAAGCCCGCGCGGGGGCGGCGGCGGGGGTGCAACATGCCCCTTCACATCGCGGGGGCGAGCCGCTATATCGCCCCGCACCGATGCCAGAGACGTGCGGTCGTGGCGGAATTGGTAGACGCGCAGCGTTGAGGTCGCTGTTCCCTAACCGGAGTGGAAGTTCGAGTCTTCTCGACCGCACCAACTGGACGGGCGGGCGGCATGGCCTGCCCGCTTCCGCATCATCCGGCCCGACAGGTGTGCGCCGCCGCCCGCCGCGGGGTGCGGCGAAGGCGTCCGTGTCGCATTCATCACTTCGGGGGTCGCTTTTCGCACGGTGTCTCTGCTAAAGTCTGGGTTGATGCGCTCGCTGTTGCCTGGGGCAACCGCGTTCGCTTAAGTCCGATGCCACAAGTGCGGCGCCAAGCCGCCGGGGATGAAACAGGGGAAACGTCTTGGCGGCAGCCCAGCAGGTCGGCGCATTCGTCGAGTTCGACAGGGTCCAGAAGAGTTATGACGGCGAGACCCTCGTGGTGAAGGACCTCAACCTCGCCATGCCGAAGGGCGAGTTCCTGACCATGCTGGGGCCCTCGGGGTCGGGCAAGACCACCTGCCTGATGATGCTCGCCGGTTTCGAGACCGCCACCCACGGCGAGATCCGCCTTGCCGGGCGGCCGATCAACCAGGTGCCGCCGCACAAGCGCGGGATCGGGATGGTGTTCCAGAACTACGCGCTGTTCCCGCACATGACGGTGAACGAGAACCTTGCCTTCCCGCTGGAGGTGCGCGGCATCGGCAAGGCCGAGCGCGAGGCCAAGATCGCCCGCGCGCTCGACATGGTGAAGATGGGCAAGTTCGGCAACCGCCGGCCGGCGCAGCTTTCAGGCGGCCAGCAGCAGCGCGTCGCGCTGGCGCGCGCGCTGGTCTTCGACCCCGAGCTGGTGCTGATGGACGAGCCCCTCGGCGCGCTCGACAAGCAGCTGCGCGAGCACATGCAGTTCGAGATCAAGCACCTGCACGAGAACCTCGGGATCACGGTGGTCTACGTGACCCACGACCAGTCCGAGGCGCTGACCATGTCGGACCGGGTGGCCGTGTTCAACGACGGGGTGATCCAGCAGCTCGCCCCGCCCGACGAGCTCTACGAGCGTCCGGCCAACAGCTTCGTCGCGCAGTTCATCGGCGAGAACAACAAGCTGCCCGGCGTGATCGAGGATGTCGATGGCGGCCGCGCCACGGTGCGCCTGGCGACCGGCGAGCTGATCGACGCCACGCCGGTGAACGTGGGCGGCAGGGGGTCGCGCACGCTGGTCTCGATCCGGCCCGAGCGGGTCGAATACCTGCCCGAACGCATCCCGCCCGGCGCCCACACGATCGAGGCCGAGGTGCTGGAGTTCATCTACATGGGCGAGAGCTTCCGCACCCGCATGCGGGTGGCGGGGTCGGACGACTTCATCATGAAGAACCGCAACGCCGTGGGCCAGCGCAGGCTGCAGCCCGGAGAGAGAATCACCATCGGATGGTCGCCGCAGGATGCGCGCGCGCTCGATCCGCTGTGAGCCACCCCCCGCGAGGGGCACCAACCTGAGACCAACACGGGAGTAGCCAAATGAGAAAGACCCTGATCCTTTCGACCGCCCTTCTGGGCCTGGCGACCGCCGCCTCGGCCCAGACGCTGACGGTCATGTCCTGGGGCGGCGCCTACGGCGAGAGCCAGGTCGAGGCCTACAACAAGCCCTTCGCCGCCGAGAAGGGCGTGACCGTCAACATGGTGGACGCCGACAACCCCGCCACCCCGATCAAGGCGATGGTCGAGGCGGGCAACGTCTCGGTGGACGTGGCCGACGTGGAGCTTTCGGACGCGGTGCGGCTCTGCGACGAGGGTCTGATCGAGCCGATCGACCATTCGAAGCTGCCGCCGGGGGCTGACGGCACGCCGGCCGAGGAGGACTTCATCGACGGCGCGCTGACCGACTGCGCGGTGGCGAACATCGTGTGGTCCACGATCTACGCCTACGACAAGAGCAAGTTCTCGGGCGAGGTGCCGACCACGATCGCCGACTTCTTCGACCTGGAGAAGTTCCCCGGCAAGCGCGGCCTGCGCAAGGGCGCGAAGGCGAACCTCGAGCTCGCGCTGATGGCCGACGGCGTGCCCGCCGCCGAGGTCTATGATGTGCTCGCGACGCCCGAGGGCGTGGACCGCGCCTTCGCCAAGCTCGACACGATCAAGGATCAGGTCGTCTGGTGGGAGGCCGGCGCCCAGCCGCCGCAGCTTCTGGCCGACGGCGAGGTCGTGATGACCACCGCCTACAACGGCCGGATCTTCGCCGCGGCCACCGCCGAGGGCAAGCCGTTCGAGATCGTCTGGGACGGCCAGATCATGGACCTCGACCTGTTCGTGATCCCCAAGGGCGCGCCGAACAAGGAGCTCGCGATGGAATACATCGCGTTTGCCACCGACAGCCAGCGCCTTGCCGACCAGGCGAAGTGGATCAGCTACGGCCCGGCGCGGAAGTCCTCGGCGCCGCTCGTCGGCCTCTACAAGGACGGCAAGACCGAGATGGGCCCGCACATGCCGACGGCGCCCGAGAACATGAAGAACGCGGTGCTGAACGACTTCGAGTTCTGGGCCGACAACGGGGTCGAGCTCGAGGAGCGCTTCAACGCCTGGCTCGCCGCGAACTGACCCCAGCAACCGTCCGGGGCGGCGCCCGCCGCCGCCCCGGCGCCAGCCGAGGCACCGCCATGGCCGATCTCGCCAGCGACGCGCCCTTCGCGACCCCGGCCCGGGAGTCGCTCAAGACGGCGGACGGCAAGCCGCTCAAGGCCGCGCTCGCCCGCGCGCAGGCCCGCTCGCGGCGGCGGGCGCTGTTCCTGGTGCTGCCGCTGCTCGTCTTCATCCTCGTCACCTTCGTGTTCCCGATCGGGCAGATGCTGTTCCGGTCGGTCCACAACGATGCCTTCTCGCGCAACATGCCGAACCTGGTCGCCTGGTTCGAGGCGACCGAGCCGGGGACCGAGCCCGACGAGGCCGCCTATGCGGCGCTGGCGGCCGACCTGAAGCTTCTGCGCGAGAACCGCACGGCCGGCGAGGTGGGCACGCGGGTGAACTACGAGCTGTCGGGCTCGCGCTCGCTCTTCACCTCGACGGCGCGCAGGGCGAATGCGCTCGAGCCGCCGTTCCGCGAGGCGATCCTGGCCGAGAACGAGGGCTGGGCGGACCCGCGGCTGTGGCAGGTGATGCGCGATGCCTCCTCGGCCTACACGGCGAACTTCTACCTCGCCGCGGTGGACCTGATGCACACCGAGACGGGCGAGATCGCCAGGGTGCCGCCGGACCGGCAGATCTACGTCAACCTCTTCCTGCGCACCTTCGCGCTCTCGGCGCTGATCACGGTGCTGACGCTGATCCTGGGCTATCCGATCGCGCACCTGCTCGCCACGCTGCCGCTGCGCTATTCCAACATCCTGATGATCCTCGTGCTGCTGCCGTTCTGGACCTCGCTCCTGGTGCGGACGACGGCCTGGATCGTGCTCCTCCAGCAGCAGGGGGTGATCAACTCCACCCTCGTCGCCACCGGCCTGATCGCCGACGACCAGCGGCTGGCGATGATCTACAACCAGACCGGCACGATCATCGCCATGACGCATATCCTGCTGCCGTTCATGGTGCTGCCGCTCTATTCCGTGATGCGGCCGATCCCGCCCTCCTACGTGCGGGCGGCGCGCTCGCTCGGCGCCTCGTCCTGGAAGGCGTTCCGGTCGGTCTACTTCCCGATGACGGTGCCGGGCATCGCGGCGGGCGGGCTGCTCGTGTTCATCCTGGCGGTCGGCTACTACATCACGCCGGCGCTGGTGGGCGGCGCCTCGGGGCAGCTGATCTCGAACCTCATCGCCTATCACATGACCGATTCGCTCAACTGGTCGCTGGCGGCGGCGCTGGCCTCGATCCTGCTCGCGGCGGTGCTGCTGCTCTACTGGCTCTACGACCGGCTGATCGGCATCGACAACCTGAAGCTCGGGTGACGCCATGGCGCTTCCGGTCTACGCAACCCCGCTCGAGCGCCTCTGGTACTACGCCTACCGGGTGATCTGCGGGCTGATCTTCCTGTTCCTGATCGCGCCGATCCTCGTCGTCATCCCGCTGTCGTTCAACGCCGAGCCCTTCTTCACCTTTACCGAGAAGATGCTCTCGCTCGACCCCGAGGGCTATTCGCTGCGGTGGTATGACCTGCTGCTGACCTTCGGGATGCAGGCGCCCGAGGCGCCGCGCGACTGGAACTGGTGGCGCGACGTCTGGAACAACGCGACCTGGGTGAAGGTGGCCAAGAACTCGCTGATCATCGGCTTCTTCTCGACGATCCTCGCCACCGTCCTCGGCACGCTCGCCGCGCTGGGCCTCGCGCGGTCGGAGATGCCCTGGCGCCGGGCGATCATGGCCATCCTGATCTCGCCGATGATCGTGCCGATCATCATCACCGCCACGGGGCTTTTCTTCTTCTATTCCTGGACCGGACTTGCCGGCACCTACACCGGCATCATCCTGGCCCATGCGACGCTCGGGATTCCCTTCGTGATCATCACGGTGACGGCGACGCTGATCGGCTTCGACCAGTCGCTGAACCGTGCGGCGGCCTCGCTCGGCGCCTCGCCCGCGCGGACCTTCTTCAAGGTCACGATGCCGCTGATCCTGCCCGGCGTGATCTCGGGCGCGCTCTTCGCCTTCGTGACCTCGTTCGACGAGGTGGTGGTGGTGCTCTTCATCGCCGGGTTCGACCAGCAGACGATCCCGCGGCAGATGTGGAACGGGATCCGCGAGCAGATCAGCCCCGCGATCCTGTCGGTGGCGACGATCCTCGTGATCGTGTCGATCGCGCTGCTGACGGCGGTGGAGCTGCTGCGCCGGCGGTCCGAGCGGCTGAGGGGGATCAGCCCCGGCTGACCGGGCAACGGCCTTTCCGGGGCGCGCCGGCGCTGCTAGAGAGGCGCATGCTCTCGCAAAAGGCGCGCTATGCCCTACATGCCGCGATCTATCTTGCCCGCAAGGGCGGGCCGGCGACGGTTGCCGAGATCGCGGCGGAGGAGAACATTCCGCGCAAGTTCCTCGAGCAGATCCTGCTGGCGCTGAAGCTCAGGGGCATCCTGCACAGCCGCCGTGGCCTCGGCGGCGGCTACCAGCTTGCGCGCGACGCGCGCGAGATCTCGTTCGCCGAGATCCTGCGGGCGATCGACGGGCCGCTGGCGCTCGCGCCCTGCGCCAGTCTGACCGCCTACCGGCCCTGCCCCGACTGCAAGTCGGTGGAGACCTGCGAGATCCGGCCGATCCTGCTGGCTGTGCGCGACACGACCGCGCTGCTGCTCGAGGGCATGTCGCTTGCCGAGGCGGCCGGACGGCGGCAGATCTCCTTCGCGCGCGCCTGACCTGCACGCCCGACCGGTGACTGAATAACGGGGCAATGGCCGCAGCGGTCGCCTTGCCCGACCCGCGCGACTGACCCGCGCGCCCGCCCGCTCCCGCCCCGCGCGGACCGGCGCGGCGGCGCCGCGCGCCGCGGGACAGGCCGGAAAGAAAAGCTCGACAAATCCCATTTCAGAGGTAGGAATAATAGGAAAATGGCATCGGAGCGATTCCATGGAAGACAGCTTCCTTCTGTTCCTCGCGGTCGGCTTCCTGGCCCAGCTGGTCGACGGGGCGCTCGGCATGGCCTACGGCCTCGTCTCGTCCTCGGTGCTGCTCTCCTTCGGGGTGCCGCCGGCGGCGGCCTCGGCCAGCGTCCATGCGGCCGAGCTCTTCACCACCGCCGCCTCGGCCGGAAGCCACGCCTGGCACCGCAACGTCGACTGGCGCCTGTTCTGGATGCTCGCGCCGGCCGGCGTGATCAGCGGCATCGCGGGCGCCTATGTCCTGACCTCGTTCGACGGCGACATGCTGCGGCCCATCGTCGCCGCCTACCTCGGCGCCATGGGCCTGTTCATCCTGTGGCGGTTCCTGCGGGGCTGGCCCTCGACCGTCGAGCACAAGGCACGTCACGTCACGCCGCTCGGCGCGGTCGGAGGCTTCGTCGATGCCGTCGGCGGCGGGGGCTGGGGCCCGGTGGTGACGACCGGCCTGATCGGCGCGGGCGGCAAGCCGCGCGAGGTCATCGGCACGGTGAACACCACCGAGTTCTTCCTGACCGCCGCAATCTCGCTCTCCTTCATCGTGGCGCTGGCGACGGGGCACTGGGCGGATGCCGGCGAGCTCGCCGATCACGGGCGGGCGGTCGCCGGGCTGATCGTGGGTGGCGTCATCGCCGCGCCGCTTGCCGGCTACGTGGCCCGCATCGTTCCGCCGCGCGCCCTGCTCGGCTCGGTCGGCCTCCTGATCGTGCTGCTGGCCGGGCAGCAGATCGCCCGCCTCCTCTGAGGCCGGCAGGCGTCCGGGGCCGGGGCAGGCCGCCGGACGCCTTCAGGGCAGGATCGAGAGCCAGAGCCAGCCGGTCAGGATCGCCGCGGCGGTGCCGAGCAGGACCGAGGAGGCCGCCACCCGCTTCGCCACCCCGTACATGTTGGCGAAGAGATAGGCGTTGACGCCGGGTGGCATCGCCCCGGTGATCACGGCCGAGCGGAACTGGTCGAGCGTCAGCCCGGTTGCCCGGCCCATCGCCCAGACCACCGCCGGGTGCAGCACCAGCGACACCGCGACCACCCAGGCGATGGTGCGCAGGTCGCCCTCGGGGCGGTAGCGCCAGAGCACCCCGCCGAGGCCGAAGAGCGCGGTCGGCAGCGCGGCGCGGATCACGAGGTCGAGCGCGTCGGTCAGCACGCCGGGCAGGGGCAGGCCGGTCAGGTTCACCGCGAAGCCGAGCAAGATGCCGATGACGAGGGCATTGCGTGCCAGCGACCGGGCGATCGCGGCGAGGCCGGCGGCGAGCCCGCGCCCGGCGCTCCGCACCGCCTCCATCGCGCCGATGCCGACGAGGTAGCAGAACGGGGCATGCACCGAGATGATGGCGAAGTTCGCGGCGAGCGCGTCGGGCCCGTAGGCGCGTTCGGTGATCGGCAGGCCGAGGAGCAGCGAGTTGGAGAACAGGCAGCAGAAGCCGATCGCGACGCTGTCCTCCCAGGGACGGCCGAAGACCAGCCGCGCGCCGAGGAGCCCGGCGACGAAGCCGGCGAGGGCGCCGGTATAGAACGCGCCCAGCAGCGCCGGCGAGAACTCCGCCCCGAGGTCGAGCCCGGCGATGGCGCGGAACAGCAGGCAGGGGATGGCGATGTTCTGGGCGAAGCCCATCAGATGGTCGACCGCGGCCTCGGAGACGAGACCCCGCCAGGCGGCGGCATAGCCGAAGCCGAGCACCAGGAACACCGGCAGGATCACATCGAGGAGCGCCTGCACCCGTCAGGTCTCGTAGGTGATGGTCATCCCGTCATAGGCGGGCACCACGTGTTCGGGTGTCTCGGCCGCGACGGTCTCGTAGTCGAGGTCGATGTGCATGTTGGTGAGCACCGCCCGCCGCGGCCGGGCGCGTTCGATCCACTCGAGCGCGCGGGAGAGGTGGACATGCGTCGGGTGCGGCGTGCGGCGCAGTGCGTCGAGCACCCAGCAGTCGAGCCCCTGCACCGCCTCCCAGGCCTCGTCGGTCATCTCGGCCACGTCGGGCAGGTAGGCGAGCGGGCCGATGCGGAAGCCGAGCGCGTCGATCGAGCCGTGGCGCACGCGGAACGGCCGGAGTTCGATCGCGCCCCCCGCGCCCTCGACGGTGAAGGGCCCGCGGATCGTGTGCATCTCGAGGATCGGCGGATAGGGGCTGTCCTCGGGCTGCACGAAGGCGTAGCCGAAGCGTGCGAGCAGCGCCTCCTGCGTGTCGCCATCGGCCCAGACGGGCAGCCGGCGGCGCAGGTTGAAGACGATCTGGCGCAGGTCGTCGAGCCCGTGGACGTGATCGGCGTGGGAATGGGTGTAGGCCACCGCATCGAGCACGCCGACGCCGGCGTCGAGAAGCTGGGCGCGCATGTCGGGCGAGGTGTCGATCAGCACCCGCGTCGCGCCGCCCGCGTCCTCGCGGGTGACGAGCATCGAGCAGCGCCGGCGGTGGTTGCGGGGGTTCGCCGGGTCGCAGGCGCCCCAGTGGCCGCCGAGCCGCGGAACGCCGCCCGACGACCCGCAGCCGAGGATGGTGAAGCCGAGCCGCGCCATCAGGCGGGCGCGGCCGGCTCGGGCGCCCAGGCGGCGGCCTTGGCGAACAGCCGGTCGAAGTTGGCCGTCGTCTGGCGGGCGAACTCGGCCTCGTCCATTCCGAAGAGGTCCGCGCCCACGCGGGCGGTGTGGACGACGAAGGCGGGTTCGTTGCGCCGGCCGCGGTGGGGCGGGGGGGCGAGATAGGGCGCGTCGGTCTCGACGAGGATGCGCTCGACCGGCGCGGTGGCGAAGATCGCCCGCAGCTCCTGCGCCCTGGGGAAGGCCGCGATGCCCGACATCGAGAGGTAGAAGCCGAGATCGAGCGCCGTCTCGGCCAGCGCCCGGCCCGAGGAGAAGCAGTGCATCACGCAGGCAAAGGCGCCGGCGCGGTGCTCCTCGGCGAGGATGCGCGCCATGTCGGCGTCGGCGTCGCGGGCATGGATGATCAGCGGCAGGCCGGTCTGCCGCGCGGCCTCGACATGCACCCGCAGGCTCTCCTGCTGCGCGGCCTTCGTCGAGGCGGTGTAGTGGTAGTCGAGCCCGGTCTCGCCGATCCCGACCATCTTGGGGTGGTGGGCAAGCCGCACCAGGTTCTCGACGGTCGCCATCGGCTCCTCGTGCGCGCTCATCGGGTGCGTGCCCGCGGCGTAGAACACCGGCGCATGGGCCTCGGCGATCGCCCGGACGGCGGGTTCCTGCCGCAGCCGGGTGCAGATCGTCACCATCCGCCGCACCCCGGCAGCCACGGCGCGTGCGACGATCTCTTCCCTCTGCCCCGCAAAGTCGGGGAAGTCGAGGTGGCAGTGGCTGTCGACGAGGTCCGGCGGGCTCGGCATGGCGTCCGTTCAGGGGGCGGCGAGCGCGGCCGCCGACTGGTCGATGCTGAGGAGCATATCGAGGATGAGCGCGGCAGGGTCAAGGTTGACCGCCCGGCCGTGCCGGGCGCGCGCGCCGAGCGCGGCTTCCGCCTCGGCCCAGGTCCGCGCCGCCCCGGCGTCGGGCGCAAGCCGGGCGAGCAGCGCCGCCTCGCCGGGCGCGGCCTCGGGGGGCGGGCGGCCGAGCCCGGTGCGCGCCGCCCGGGCGAGGAGCTGCGAGACGAGCCCGAGGAGGAGGTCGAGCCGCGCCTCGCCGCCGCGCCCCGCGACGCTCTCGGCGAGCGCGATCGCCGCCGGACGGTCGAGCCGCGGACGGAACAGGCCGACGAGCCGCTCGTAGAGCGCGAGCCCGTCGAGGTTCGCCAGGCGGATCGCCTCGCCCACCGAGCCCCCGGCAAGCTCGGCCAGCCGGCCGGGGTCGTCCGCCGCAACGCCCGCCTGCGCCAGGGCGGCGGCCATGTCGGCGGGCCCCAGCGGCGCCAGCCGCAGCTCGCGGCAGCGTGAGCGGATGGTGGGCAGCAGCCGCGCGGGCTGGTGGCTCACGAGCAGCATCACCGCGCCCCGGGGCGGCTCCTCGAGCAGCTTGAGGATCGCGTTCGCGGCGGCCGGGTTCATCTCGTCGGCGGCATCGACGATCACCGCACGCCGGCCCCCGTCGGCGGCCGAGAGCTGGAAGAAGCCCCTGAGCCCGCGCGTGTCCTCGACCCGGATCTGCGCCGAGAGGCTGTCGCCCTTCTCGGTCGGCCCGCGCCGCAGCAGGAAGAGCCGCGGCTCGGAGAGCGCGCGCAGCCGCCGGGCGACCGGGTGGTCGGGCGGGACGTCGAGCGTCGCCGGCCGGTCCGGCGCCGCGCCGAAGAGGTCGCCGCCCCCGGGCGCGGCCGCGGCCTCGCCGGCCAGGAGAAAGCGCGCCGCGCGCCAGGCGAAGGTGGCCTTGCCGACGCCGCGCGGTCCGGTCAGCAGCCAGGCGTGGTGCAACCGGCCGGCGGCGTGGGCATCGAGGAAGGCGGCCTCGGCCGCAGCCTGGCCGAAGAGCCGCTCGGTCTCGCGCGGGTGCGGCGCGCCCTCGACCCGGTCGGGTTCGGGCAGGTCGCTCACAGCCGCGCCCTGGCGCGGGCGAGCACGTCGCCGGCGACCGCCTCGACGCTGCGGTTGCCGTCGATCAGCACGCAGCGGCGCGGAAACTCTTCGACGAGCGCGCGGAAAGCCGCGCGCAGTTCCTTCTGGAAGGCGAGGCCGCGGTCCTCGAACCGGTCCTCGCCCGAGCGGCGGGCGAGGCCGCGCGTCAGGGCCGCCTCGGGATCCGTGTCGATGACGAAGGTCAGGTCGGGCTCGATCCCGATCGCCTCGGCATGGATCGCGTCGGCAAGCCGCCGCAGGCCGGGATGCGCCACGCCCTGGTAGACGCGGGTGGAATCGGCGAAGCGGTCGGAGACGACGATCTGCCCGGCGTGGACCGCAGGCAGGATCGTGCGCTCGACGTGGTCGCGCCGGGCGGCGTTGAACAGCAGCAGCTCGGTCGTCGCCGACCACCGGCCGGGGTCGCCGGTGACGAGGAGCGCGCGGATCTCCTCGGCGCCGGGCGAGCCGCCCGGCTCGCGCGTGAGCACCACACCGGCGGTCCAGAGCGGCCGCAGCGCCTCGGCGAGGCGGCGGGCCTGCGTGCTCTTGCCGGAGCCGTCGATGCCCTCGAAGCTGAAGAACAGCCCACGCCGCGCCATCACCGCAGGATGGCCGCCTCGCCCGCCACCTGGCCGGCGAGCGCCGCGGCCGCGCTGCGCAGGCGCGTCACGAACCCGCCCCGGCCCACGTCGGCCTGCGCCACCAGCGGCACGCGGCGCGGCTCCATCCCCTCGACCTCGATCACCAGCGTGCCGAGTTCCTGGCCGGCGGCGATCGGCGCCGCGACCGGGCCATCGTAGATCGCGCGGGCGGTGACGCTGCCCTCGAGCACCGCCGGCAGCAAGAGCCGGACGTCCTCCTTCGGCACCAGACCGACGCGCGCCTGCGTGCCCATCCAGACCTCGGCCTCGGCGACGGCGGTCGCCGGGGTGGCGACGGTGCGCTCGACGAACTGGCGGAAGGCCCAGTTGGCGATGCGCTCGGCCTCCTCGGCGCGCTCGGTCTCGGAGGCGAGGCCCGAGATCACGAACACGATCCGCCGCCCGCCCTGCTTGGCCGAGCCCACGAGGCCGTAGCCGGCCTCCGTGGTGTGGCCGGTCTTGAGCCCGTCGGCCCCCTCGATCCGGCCGAGGATCGGGTTGCGGTTGCGGTGGTTCTGCGGCGCGCGCCCGTCGAAGCCGTATTCGGTCATCCCGAAGTAGCCGTAGTATTCGGGGAAGTCCTCGATCAGCCGCACCGCGACGATGCCGAGGTCGCGGGTGCTCATCCGGTGGTTCGGGTCCGGCCAGCCCGAGGCATTGGCGAAGGTCGAGGCCTTGAGGCCGATGGCGCGTCCGCGCTCGGTCATCAGCCGCGCGAAGGCCTCCTCGGTGCCGGCGAGGTTCTCGGCGACGACCACGCAGGCATCGTTGCCCGACTGCACGATGATCCCCTGGATGAGCTGCTCGACCGTGGGCCGGTCGGTCGTGTCGAGGAACATGGTGGACCCGCCCATCGCCTTGGCGCGCTCCGAGACGCTGAACTGGGTGTCCATCGTCACCCGGCCGTCGCGCAGCGCCTCGAACAGCATGTAGAGCGTCATGATCTTCGACATCGAGGCCGGCGGGATCGCGGCATCGGCGTTCTTGGCGAGAAGCACCGTCCCGGTCGTCTGGTCGTAGACCCAGGCGGCGCGGGCGCGGGTCTCGAAGGCGGCCTGCGCGGGCAGGGCGAGAAGGGCGGCCGCCGCGAGGGCAAGCGCGTGGGCAAGTCGGGCCAGCATCGGCGTCAGGACTCCTTGTGCGGGGCGGCGCTCAGCCGCGCACGGGATAGGCGTCACGATAGCCCAGCCCCTTGACCTTGGCGAGGACCGACGCCTGCTCGGCCGCGCTGGCGACCGGCCCGGCGAGAACCCGCCAGACCGCGCCGGCGCGCCGGATCTCGGCGGCGATCCCGGCCGCGCGGATCCGGTCGGCCGCGGCATTGGCATTGGCCTCGGACCCGAAGGCGGCCGCCTGGATGAACGGGAAGCGCACGCCCGTGCCCGGCGCCGCGGGCGCGGTGGCGCCGGGCGCCGCGGCATCGAGCGGCGCGACCGAGATGTCGCCTCCGGGGGCCGCGGCGGGCTCGGCAGACCCGGCGGCCGGCCGGGCGGCCTGGCGGTCCCGCCTGCGGCCGAAGGAGGTGGGCGGGCGGTCCTCGGGCACGGGCTGCGGCTCCACCGCGGCCGCCTCGGCCGGGGGCGGCGCGGCATCAGCGGGCAGCGGCGCGGCAGCCGGGGCCGGCGCGGTCCCGGCCGCGGCGGCAGGCTCCGCGGCCGGGGCGGCGGCTGCCGGCTCGGCGGGGGCCTGGCGGTCGCGCCTGCGGCCGAAGGAGGTGGGCGGGCGGTCCTCGGGCACGGGCTGCGGC